>CAYNZR010000015.1:0-11618 GCA_964401785.1 uncultured Candidatus Saccharibacteria bacterium | reverse complement strand
ACAATGCTAACCATACTGAAGATAGAGGATCAACCTATAGCATTCATAGTATTGGGTTCTTTGGACCGCAAAAAAGATACTCTCTACCTCATTAGAGAGACAAAAAAATTGTTATCAAAATAATCATACCACCTCAAATTTGCTCTTATTTTTTCAGTTGTACTCTTCTAGTTGCCAAGCCAACCTCGAATAATATCCGCAGTTTCATCTGGACCTTTTACCGAAATACAATCGGCACCTGTTGTCTTTGCAGGATAATCATTGCCACCATAAAATAGTGCGTCTCCAACGAAAACCATGTCACTAACCGGCAACTTGAGGTGTTGTCCCAATTTCATTATCCCATATGCCTTGTTTACGCCTTTTCTAGTTATATCTACCGAGGTGGCACCACCAACTCGAACATCGAATTCAGGAATTTTCTTCTTTAGCATTTGAGCTATTTCTTCGCGCTTTTTCCTATCAGGATCCCAAGCATACTTCACATCAACGGGGGCTTTTTGACCCAATGCAGAGAAAGTAATCTGCGAACCACGATCCTCAATAATATCTCCATAGATCAATTCAGGTTTATGATAAAGTGGACTTTTCATCATACTATTCAAAGCATCCATAATCTTTTCTTTTTCTTTTGGAGTCAAATCCTCAGCGTATTCCTCATGCCATCCACCTTTCCAGCTATACAATCTAGTACCAGAAGTAGGTAATAGGAATAGGCTAGTATAATTATCTGCACTTGTCGGAAGTTTGCTTACAAACTGAGTGAGAAATTGAGGATAACCACCACCAGAGATGACAGCGACTTTTGCAACATTTAGCAATTTGCAAATAAGATCTGCCATAACTGGTTCAATCGCTGACTTACTCTTGGTAAGTGTGCCATCTAGATCAAATATCGCTAATTTTTTATCAAATTTTGACATGTTATTATTTAGACTTCCAACATTTTTAGAATTGATGATACTTTCACAGTTGCAACTCCGACTACGAGATCACCTGCTCCATAATACATAAATATTTCAGATTTCTTGACTGTAAGACCACAAGGGAAGACGACATTTGGCACAATTCCTTTGTGTTCATACTCCGCCTCTGGCTCGAAGAGGGGTATGGCAGTACGAGCTTTGACAATAGTTGGATCTTCAAGATCGAGTAATACAGCACCGACTCGATATGTTGTACTCCAAGAAACTCCGTGATAGAGGAGCAACCAGCCATCTTTTGTCTTTATTGGGGGTGTCGATATGCCAACCTTGCCACCATCCCACATACCACGTCTTGGAGATACTATCTCTATACATTGCGTTATTTTCTCCTTGGTAAAATCTAGAGAGTTTACAAAGTCGGCACAAATACTCTCATGAACTCGATGGAAAACCATATAACCACCTCGCACCTTCTCCGGCAATATTGTCGAATCTTTGTTTGCTATGGAGGGAGGAGATATGGCCTCTGGCTTGGACCATTTGGACCAATTTTTGTCTAGAAAATCCTTAACAGATATAGAACTAACCGCAACCCTCGGAGTGGACCCATCAAAACCGGTATATGTCATGTACAACTTATTGTCTATTTCGACAATTCTAGGATCTTCGCATCCCATTTTCTCGAAATCTGCCCTAGGAAAATATATCGGTTTGTCCAATCGCTCATCGATAGAGAAACCATCTAGAGATGATGCATAGCCAATAGTCGAGATATTATCAGCTCCAACTGCTCGATACAAAATATGAGTCTTATGATTGAGCTCTATTGAAGCAGGATTGAGTGTACCTTTTGCTTCCCATAGATAACCAGGTCTAGGAGAAATGATGGGATTGCCAGGATAGCGTTTTACATAATCTTTTCTATCATCTGTAATACTTTTCAGCAAATTGGCGAGAGGGATAGTTGCCATAGCACAATGGGTATCTGCAGAACCATAATAAACTTCGAAATGATCGCCATTTATGAGTGCACCTGAAGGGAAGACAATATGAGCTACCTGACCAACCTCCTCATAATATGCTTCTGGTGCCATAAATGGTCCCTTTGTTCTACCTATGATGTTTCTTGGATTCTTCTTGTCTAGAAGCATAACTTCAACTCCAAAAACCTGATCTTGTCTACCGTATCTCTGTATATGAGAATAAAGTACAAGCCAACCTTTGTCAGTTTTGACTGGTGGAGCACCGAGCTCAACCTGATCATCTGCAAGTCTCCTAATATGAAGCTTGTGAGACTCAAGATTGTTGTACCATTTTTGCCAAAATTCCTCTGACCAAATATCTTCTGGTTTATCGAATTCAACATAACAAATATCAGAAGGTTTTCTATCGGTGTTTACAGTCAACAAACCAGCAATCTTGCCATTAATTTTTTCTGGAAACAATGCCATTGCCTTTGCATTGAATGGAGTGACTAGATGTTTCTCCGTTATAGTCTCTAGATCCTTGCTCAAAGCGACCGCTACTCGGATATTGTCAGGAGAAAAAGGATAACCACCGAGAGCAGTATAAAAAATATAATATGTATCGCCGACTTTTGTAACTCTAGGGTCTTCACAACCATAATAGTCAAATTCACGATCTGGATTGATGAGCACTTTGCGCTCTTCGAAATGATAACCATCCTTTGCAACACCTCTCCCTATAACCGAAGTTTGCAAATGTGGATCACGCAATAGATCTGGCTCAGACATTGCACGATAGAGCATGACTTTTTTCTTGTTGACCATAATTGGACAACCATTGAACGCTGCTGCCGCTTCCCATGGATGCTCTTTGACTGGCGAGAGTAGGGGATTGTGATCAGATCTACTTAGTGTAAACATTTTTTTATTATAATTAAACTTTTCCGTAACGTACGAGCCATTCCAATAAATTATTAAGTGGTGTCATAGCGAAACAAACATGCTTATCACCACCACCATAATAAACAGCAAGATTCTCACCTATCACGACCGCTCCCGAAGCATAAACAACTCCTGGTTTGCCATCATTTTCGTAATGCATATCTGGTTCCAAAATAGGCTGAGGTGAACGGAACAAAATCTTGGTAGGATCGGTACTATCAAGAATCATTGCTCCTATCTTGTATTTGTCTGGCTGTCTATCATCCTGTGCGTGATACAAAAGAAGCCAACCAAGCTTGGTTTTGATAGGTGGTGGTCCAGCACCACGAAGCTTATTATCCCAAAAATTGCGACGTCCTGGTTGTGGACCATGTAATCTGCGACTATTGATAGGCTTCGATATGCCATTTAGACTATCAACGTATTCGATCTGAATAGAAGGTACGATACTATGCAAAATTCCGTATTTGCCGTTGATCATTTCTGGGAAAATAACCCAGTTTTTTGCTGGTTGACCAGGAGGAGAGATAAGAACTGGTCTTTTCCAATTCCAGCGACCTTTCTTGAGATCATCGAGGAGTATGGAAGTCAGGGCAATCCTGACCGAATGCCAGCCTTCAAAAGCAACATACGTCATATAAACACGACCATCGATGAGGACGGCTCGAGGATCTTCTGAACCACCCCAACCACCGCCTGATGTATAGAATTCTGGACAGTAGCAAGTTGGACCAAGAGCTTTTTGTGGATCGGTCATACCATATCCTGGCAATGGTTCATAGACAGGGTACATAGAGCGAGTATCAAAATGACTACCATCACGACTAGAAGCATGGCCAATCCTAGAAATACCATCTGCACCAATCGCTCGATAAAGTAGATGTATCATCCCATTATCATCCATAATAGCTGCAGGATTGAATGTACCTCCATGTTCCCATAATCGTATCCTCTGTGGTGACAAAATAGGATTATTTATATGTCGTTCAAGAGTAAAATGAGGTCGATTGCTATAGGATTTTTTGTTCCTAACAACATTGATATAAGAAATCAGTATAGCAATAATTGCAAGTGAAAGAGCGACTAATGCAATTTGTAATGATATATCCATGTTTAAAATAGGAACAACTAAATTCGACCATACTTATCCTCCAAACGAACTATGTCTTTTTCATCAAAATCACCGTAGGCGAGCTCTATCAAGACCAATTTTTCGGTACCACCTTGAATCCTGTGTTTGATCTCTCTTCTTACAAAACAATTATCTCCACTCTTGAGGCGGACTTCCTGACCGTCAATTATGGCATAGCCATTACCAGACAAGATGTACCAAAATTCATCACGATTGTGATGATATTGCAGACTACTCGACTCGCCCGGATTCATGGAAATAATCTTGACCATAGAAGGTTTTTCCTTCGTAAGCCAGACTTCCTCACCCCAAGGGCGCTTATCAAAATAAGGTTTCGGAACTTCTATTTGCATTTGTATGTTAATTATACAATGAAACAATATTTCAAGTAATAAATATGTGAATAACTATTGTAAATATTGAGATTTTGTACTTTTGACACTTTGTGCAATAATAGCAAAACCATGAATTTGGAAAATAAAAAACTGATATATATTTTGAATGGTCTGCCAGTGGTTATTTTGACTCTTTTTATTGGTATTTATATAGGACAAAAACAAACTAACGAGCAAGCCATCACTCCAGAAGGTAATTACGAAGAGATAGCCCGCTCACCAGAATTCCAGTCTTTCTGGAAAGTCTGGAAAACTCTCGATGACAAATTCGTCCGTCCAGCAAGTACAACAAATGAAAAAAAGATCTACGGTGCGATCCAAGGCTTGGCCGAATCATACGGTGACCCATATACAGTATTCTTTCCTCCTGTCGAATCAAAAATGTTCAAAGAGGAGATTGCGGGAGATTTTGGAGGTGTTGGTATGGAAATAGGAATAAAAGACAAACAACTCCAAGTAGTCTCTCCTATCAAAGATAGTCCAGCCGATAGGGCAGGAGTCAGATCTGGAGACCTAATTATTTCAATAAATAGTACCTCTACAGCCGGTATGAGTACAGACGAAGCAGTCAAGCTCATCCGTGGTCCGAAGGGAACAGAAGTGAAGATTACATTTATACCTGCGGGCACAACCAAACCTGTAATAAAAACCATAATACGAGACACTATCAAGATCCCTACGATCGACTACGCAGTCAAGGATGGTGGTATATCTGTAATATCTCTATATAGTTTTACCGCCCAATCACCAGAGCTATTCCGTGGTGCTCTTCGCAAATTTGTAACATCTGGTAATCACAAGCTAATACTCGACCTGCGACGCAACCCTGGTGGTTATCTAGACGCTGCATGGGATATTGCATCATGGTTCTTACCAGCAGGGAAGGTTATCGTTACAGAAGATTTTGGGGCAAAAAGTAGTCCAAATGTCTTCCGATCAAAAGGCTACAACATTTTCAATAGCAATTTACAAATGATAATATTGGTTGATGGTGGTTCAGCATCCGCCTCAGAGATCCTAGCGGGAGCATTGCAAGAACACGGCATTGCAAAATTGGTCGGAACCAAGACCTTCGGAAAAGGTTCGGTCCAAGAATTGGTCAATATAACTGACGACACGTCGCTCAAGGTGACTGTAGCAAGCTGGCTTACCCCAAGGGGTCACAATCTATCACATGATGGACTAGAACCCGATTTTGAGGTAAAAATAAGTGAAAAGGACCAAAGCACCAAGATCGATCCACAAATGGAAAAGGCAATCCAATTATTAACAGCTAAACCGTAAAAAAATGAAAGTCATATTGCAAAAGGACGTTGCTAAGTTAGGAAGAAAGTTTGATATCAAGGATGTAAGTAGTGGTTATGCTCAAAATTTGCTCATACCAAAAGGCTTGGCAATAATTGCTACAGAAGATGCCATAAAGAGAATGGAAGTTGAACGCGCAAGGACAGAAGGGGAGAAGAGGGTAGAGAGAGATCTATTGGCAAAAAATATAAAAGATATTGATGGTGTATCAATCACCATTATAGGCAAAGCAAATGATAAGGGTCATCTATTCGCAGGCATCCACAAAGAAGCTATAGTTGAGGAATTACTCAAACAAACTCAGTTGCAAATCGACCCAGAATCTATATCAATGACTCAACCTATAAAAGAAATAGGCGAGCACACAATCGAAGTCAAAGCAGGGGACAAAAAAGCAAGTTTCAAAGTTGTTGTTTCCAACAAATAGACTACAAAATCATACCAGCGATATTAGAGAACGTGAACGATCTTTTTTCGCTGAATGTCGTTGTTGAAACTTGTCTTGCGCTTCGAAGAGAATGAGACTTTGCCATCTTTGAGAGCAAAGAGGGTATCGTCTTTTCCTTTTGCAACATTGTTGCCTGGTAGAACATTTGTACCTCTCTGACGAACGATAATCTGTCCGACTCTGATATTTTGGCCGTGGTTGATCTTGACCCCCAAATATTGAGGATTTGAATCTCGACCGTTTTTTGTTGTTCCTGCGGCTTTCTTATGGGCCATGATATTAAATTAAAAATTAAAATGAAAAAGTTAAAAGATGGACAAAAATCCATATCAATAACAGTTTTGATAGCTTAACACGGGGCTATTATTTATGCAACCCTATTATATGGCTCAAAATAAGGGTATTTGATGTCATTTATATGGCTTTGTTGAGCCATATAATAATCGTTATGGTATTGACAACGGTACTTGAAAATGCTAGACTATATGTGCAAGTGAGCCGATTAGTCACCATGATTATGAAGCTCATTTTTATTTATATGACAGAACTTACAACGGGTGTTTTGTTTCTTGTAACCTCTCTGTATGGATCAGGTCAGGCAGACAATCATATAGCAAACATTGCTAGTGCAAATACAGATACAAAAGAGGTAATATCAGAAACACTTACGGATTCGGAGATCTTCACAACAAAAGACCAGACTGTGATGGAAAAATATTTGAGACAAGTCTTCGCTGATGATCCTGTCCTTGTAGAAGTCGCCCGCTGTGAGTCAAACTTCAGGCACTACGACAAGGAAGGTAAGATCTTGAGAGGAATTGTCGATAAGGCAGATATTGGAGTTATGCAAATCAACGAGCGTTATCATGCAAGTACAGCTGAGAAGCTCGGCCTAGATATTCACACTATTACAGGTAACGTTGCCTATGCAAAGTATCTTTACGAAAAAGAAGGTACAAAACCATGGTCAGCATCACAAAAATGTTGGTCAGTAGGCAATAGTTTGGCAAAGAAATAATTGGGCTCTGCTCAATACCAACAAACCCCCGAATATTCGGGGGTTTGTTGTTTGTACGAATTTCAAGCATGACGTTTCTCATACTATTTTGTGATACTATAATGCCAGAATGAGCTCAACTTGCACCATTGATAGTCCGCCTTGGACAGGAATGTCTCCGCATCAAGTGATTGATGAGAGCATCCTCATTCCACCGGGCGATATTACGATCAGTCTTATAATAGGTGATTCTGACAATCCATGCACAAGATCTGAAACATCTGATAGTAGCGAACCGAGAAGGTTGTTGGATGTGGTGAGGACTATGAAAGGAAGATGTCGAGGGCGAAATTGCAATAACTACTGCACTCGTCCAACCAGAGGAGTTGGTGAAGTTACTTTTGTTTCGTGGGATCTTCACAACGCGACACTTGTTCTGAAACTATGTTACGACAAGCCTGCGCCAAGGCAGGAATAAACCACAAGAAATGCTATCTTGGTCAGAAGCAAATCTTCGCAGTCACTCCCAGAATTTCCGGTTTCGGCCGGAATTTCTTTTTTATAATGATATGCTAGGATAAGAGAGGAGGAACAAATCCAAATGAGTAGTACAAACGATTCGAGTCAAGGCACCAGAACGATCGCTCAAATCGCCCTCACGATTCCAACCGGTTCCATCGTCACAGTAACCATCCCGGACCATCATATTACATTTGTCGTCCAGGATGTAATCGTAAACCCCGATACAATGAGGACCAGAATTCAACCTCGATGCCGACTACAAATCTGGTGGATTGAGATAGGCTTCGAAGGGGTCAATGGCGATATGACGGTGAAGGATATAACCGTCAGTTTTGGCAAGAAAGGCTCTCGGACCTGCACCCCTGAAGATGTCAGCATCAATATCGGAAAGGATAAGCCATTGGTAACTCTTTCTGACTTCCTTGAGAAGGGTATGAAGGAAGCTTCCGCTAACTGATGGAAACCTATCGGCACGACTCTGCCATCCACTCAAGCGCGACTCATCGGAGTCGCGCTGTTCTTTTGTCTTATATTATTACCAAAAGATCCTTTTTACCCTAAAATCCACTCAATAGTGCTCACCTCAAAAATATCGCCTTTTATTTCACCGGTCATTTTAAACATACTTGATTGATACTGAATACTGTCTATTGTCCTAACAAAGTCGGCAAAAGTTCCATTGCCATTGCTGGTATTTTGTACTACTGACGGCATTTTAACTTTCATGGTCTCGTTTCCTATCGTAAGATTGAATGTGCGAGAATCTGTATCAATTGCCTTTATATCCTTAACAACAACATCAATTTTCTGAATTCCAATTTTATCATTACATGTTACATAAGGAAGATCTGATCGAGTAGAACTTGCTCTTCGACCAATACTCCTGCAAATAATGTGCCAATTTTCATAACCACTTCCGAGTTCACTGATATATTTTGTATTCTGCTTACCAAACTGAGATAATAAATAATCATTTGCTAGATCGAACTTATCGGCCGGCAAATCGACTCTGTATGTTGGAACAGTACTATCTTCTGTAAGCTTGATAGTGTAATTTATACCGATCTGACTCTGCATTTTTTGCAAAAATGATTGTGCCTGCAAGCCTGTCTGGGGAAGTATAACAAAATATCCATTTCCTTCATCGTTCATGAATTCGCCAACATGACCACTTCCTGGCTGATTGTCAGTTGTAACCTTTACCTTAAAACCATCTGCAACGTAACAAGTAGTCACAGTACATGTTGCTATATTAATATTAGCGGGGATTGTCCAAGAATTAACTCCAGCATTAAAGGCAACTGGTGTTGAATTATAAACGCAACCAGCATCTCCCATTAGGCAGACACTGACAGAGGAAGAAAAGTTTTGTGACCACTTAACTATAATAGGGGAGCCCTGATTAAATGTCTCGCCACCATTGGGAGAGATGACAGTAATGGTAGGTTTTTCAGTGAGCGCAGTAGGGGAAGTTTTTTCAGGAGTAATTGCAACTTTTTCATTGTTGTAGATATATATCGTACCACCGACAACAAGGAGTGAAATTATTATTAAAAGTACAGGAACTACTAAACCCTTTTTATATTTTTTCATGATGGAATTACTATATCATATTAGTAAAAGCAGGGAACAGCCAAAGCGTAATCGAAGCCAACAAGACCCTATGTCGCACAATATATGTTTTAAGCACAGTATAGTTAAAATAAGGGGACTATAAAAACGTCATCTTATAGACCACGATTATGACTTGGACGATATAAGTGATACTAGAGGCTCCCAGATAAATGGCAGTATTATCTTTTCGTATACATAGATCGATACATCTCTCAGATAGTTTTCCCAGATAGTTATGGCCAGATTCTTTATGAATTCGAGATTATCTGTGAAGGTCTTGGACTCCACTATCGAGCGAAGGTTGAACCCTAGATAAGCCATGAGCAACAGTCCCGCAATAACCAATACAATAGCTTTTACTAGTCCCCTATTTTGAGAAAAAAATTTTTTGCTAATTTTATTACTTTTCTGTATGTGCATATTTTATATCAATATTTTACCACACCATATTGTTCTTATAATAATTCAAAAAATAAAATCTACAATAACTTTGTGCATGATACAAGACAAACTACAAATAATCTGCAGGATCGAGGGTTTTGCCGACCGGAATTACAGAGTTTATACAGTTGACAACTGAAGGAAATTCTTGTTTAGTGATTTTTGCTACTCGGAGCCCTTGTGATGCATATACACCGAAATGGAGGTGCGGGCCGGTTGCAGCTCCAGTACTTCCACTATAAGCGATAAGCTCACCTGTCTCGACTCTTTGACCGACTACAACCGATGGTAGAGACAGATGCGCATATATCGTAGAGATTCCATTGTCATGCTTTACCAAGACCCAACGACCATAAGACTTACACTTGCGTATTACATCGGTATTACCTACTCCCATGACGACGCCGGCGCGTGCGGAGCGAACAGGCGTGCCGATAGCAGCTCTGAAATCCATACCATTGTGACTACCATCTTTGTAGAATTGTTTGTTCGATACAGAAAAATCTGTCCTTCCATACCTTTGAGTGATGAAAATATTGTCGAGAGGATACGACAAAACTCCTGAACCCATCTTTGGCAAGAGCTTGGGATCAATCAAGATCTTGAGTTGCGATTCATAACTATTGATCTCTCTTTGGAATGCCAATGCTTCTTCCCTCTTTGTGGCAAGAAGTTTTTTGTAATTCTGCTCATTGTCATTTGTCTCTTTCAGAATATCGGCTTGTTCATCAGCGGTGGCGAGAACAAGGGCTCTTTCATTACTTAGTTGATTGTTCAATTTCAATAGTTCTGATTTGGCTTTTTCGCTGGCTTTCTTATTGGATTCGAGATTTGCCTTATCTTCGCTCAATTGGTCAATTTTTTTGTACAATCCACTTTGTAATGAGCTTATTTCTTCGACAGAATCGACACTATCAGAAATAGTCCTGCTTCCCAATACGAGAGCAGGCAAAGACAGTGGACCAATCTCATTTATGGTCAAAAAAGCTTTGGAGATAATTCTCTGGCTGTCATTTATATCACCAACTTTGCCAGATATCTGCATATCCAATTTTTGAATTTCATAATTTTTCGAAGTAATTTTGTCCTGAGTAAGAGCAATGTTTTTTTCCAATTTTTGTCTAGTCAATTGGAGAGTCTTCAGTGTCGATTGCAATGTAGCAGATTGAGATGATAGAGTATCGATCTGTTTTTGATAACTAGCAATTTCTTTTTCCAATTCGGCAATGTCGCTATTGCGTTTGTCTATTTTCTCTCTTATAGCGTCTACAGTTTCGACTGCATGGACCAAAAATGCATTACCCACAACAAGGCATAGAGATACCAAAATAAATGTAAAGATTTTTTGTATTTTCATTTGAGGTCTGTGGGTATAAATCTTGAAGTCTATGAGACGGAATTATGCAAATCAAGCAAGCTTACTCAATGCTATATCCAAGCGTCGAAGAGACTCATCTTTGCCGATCAGACTCGATGACGCGAATGGATCTGGAGATTTCTCTTTGCCTGTTATAGCTACTCGAAATGGCCACAATACATTGCCTCGACCATTATCCTCGGCATATTGCCAGACTTTGTTCTTTATATTGTCAGCGGTAAATTGGTCCGGAGACAATGACATCAAGAAATCCTTGACTGAATTGATATGCTTCTTTGACTCTTCCCTATCTGGTTGCTTTTTCCATAGGAGCAAATCCCCATCATAATCCGCCAAAGATTGGACGAAGGATAGATCGCCACTCGAATCAAACATTGCCTTCATTTCTCCGAAGACAGAAATTTTTTCTCGTATAATCGAACGGAGTCTTTTGTACAAGGATGGTTCGACTTGGATCCAATCAGGTAGAAATGGTGTCGCCAAAGCATCAAAATCCTCTTCTGACAATCTTGTAATATATTCACGATTGAACCATCGTAATTTTTCTGGATTG
>CAYNZR010000014.1:0-11690 GCA_964401785.1 uncultured Candidatus Saccharibacteria bacterium | reverse complement strand
TAACGATTAGTCCTAGCCCTACGATCACCCCAACCCCTACTCCGACCCCAACACCAACACCAAGCTCTACTCCAACTCCATCCTCAACTCCAATCTCAACACCCACACCAAGCACAACGATTAGTCCTAGCCCTACGATCACCCCAATCCCTACTCCGACCCCATCGAATTCCCCAAGAGCATCGTATAACCAGCCCATGGCTAACCTTTATGAGATCTCAAAAATACTATTTGACCTCATAGTCAAAATAAACGATCAAAACTACCCCATATTGCACAAAAAATAAGATATGCTATATTACGAACCAATGAGGTCCCTCCTTCCATATATCCAGATCATCTTGTCAGTCATTCTGACGGCTATAATCTTGATCCAAAAGACAGGTGCCCAAGTCGGTGGAGCTTTCGGTGGAAGCGACAATTTTAGTTCTGCTTTCCATACAAGACGAGGCTTCGAAAAAGTCCTATTCAATACAACAATAGTTATCGCTATACTATTTGCCATTTCCGCCCTTATAAATCTTATCTAGTCAAAACAAGACTCAATCGTCTCCAAATTGAATTGTAGTTTGATAATTATAATTTGATTTGGTTTCAATAAACTATTTTAGCCGTGAATACAATCGAACCAAAAAAAGAATTCTATTTCAAAAGTGGGTCAAAAGTCATGAATTACATCAGACATTTTTCTATGACAGAAAAGACCATCTTTGGTATTCTCGTTGCCATTGCAGGCATCACGGCTTTTTTGATGATCATTGAAGTCAGCAACTTGTTCATGATAACGATACCAAGAGATGGTGGTTCACTGAGAGAAGGTATGGTTGGTTTGCCCCACATGATAAACCCCGTTCTTGCAATAACTGATGTTGATCGAGACATTACTTCACTAGTCTATTCTGGTCTAATGAAATACTCTGGAAAAGATCTAGTAACCGATATAGCAGAATCATACAACATCTCAGATGACGGGCTTACGTACACCTTCAAATTGCGACCAAAAATTTATTTTCATGATGGAGCAGAATTGACTACTGCCGATATTGCCTACACCATCCAAAAAGTCCAGAATGTCGCTCTCAAAAGCCCAAGACGAGCCGATTGGAATAATGTCACTGTAAACGTTATTTCATCTCGAGAGATTCAATTTGTATTGAAACAGGCATATAGTCCATTTATTACCAATACCACACTCGGAATATTACCAAAACATATCTGGAACAATATATCCGACGATCAATTTGTCTTTAGTGATTACAATATCCAACCCATTGGTTCAGGGCCATACTATGTAAAATCAGTCTCAAAAGATAATGGCGGTATCCCAACCGAATATAATTTGGCAGTATCAAAAAAGTATTACAAAAAAAGAGCGCATATAGACAACATTACTTTTGTTTTCTTTTCGGATGAAGAAAAAGCTTTTCTGGCATTGGAAAAAGGCAACATCGAAAGTATCGCTTCGTTATCACCAGAACAAGCAAAAAAACTTGATACTCAATTGTTCAATCTTATAAAAACTCCCCTGCCAAGGATTTTTGGAGTATTTTTCAATCAAAATAGCAATCCAATACTAGCCGAAAAGACTGTAAGACAAGCTCTAGACCTATCAGTCGATAGACAAGACATAATAAATAATGCCCTCCACGGTTTTGGTTCTGCAATCGATGGACCTTTGCCTTTTGATAATTCAGTCTCAACAAACAAAAAATCAAACACTGAACTTGCAAAATCAATCTTAGAAAAGAGTGGCTGGGTCAAGAATGCAAGTACTGGAGTATACGAAAAGAAGGGGGCAAAAAACACCCTACAAGTACTTACATTCGATCTTATGACCGCGGACACTGAAGATCTCAAACTCACCGCTCAAATCTTGAAGGATTCTTGGACCAAACTCGGAGCAAAAGTTGAAGTAAAAATCTTTGACCCATCTGAGCTATATCAAAACATCATTCGTCCAAGAAAGTATGACGCCCTTCTATTCGGCCAACTCATCGGCAAAGATCGTGACCTGTATGCTTTTTGGCATTCATCACAAAGAAATGCTCCAGGTCTCAATGTTGCCATGTATACAAACAGCAAAGCTGATACTATTTTAGATTTTATCCGCACAAACGGTGATCAAAAAATCAATCAAGAAAAATACAAGGAATTTGAAAAAATAATAAAAAACGATGTTCCGGCAATCTTCATTTATGCTCCCGATTTCATTTATGTCTTACCAAAAACCATAAAGAACAGTCTAGTAGACAATTTTGATGCAACAAAAATAATTAGCAATATTACAAATCCATTGGACAGATGGAATTCTGTAACTGATTGGTATATCAATACAGAAAAAGTCTGGAAAATATTTAAATCAAATGAACAATAATCAACAAAAAATACAACCAAATAAAGACATCGCAAAGCCAGCTCAGACAAACCCTCAACCGAAAGTGGGTCAGCACCGAGTCGTACTTGGCAAAGGGCTTCGCAAGCATCCAGAGATGCTTCGACACGTAGCAGGAGCAAGGATGAATGTAATGCGTAAAGAATCAACCCGTGGTGCTCGTAGACCAAGTCCAGCTAGACCACTCGTAAATACAAAAGGTGATGAAGTCATACCTACTCTTGCTCCAGACTCGATCCGAATCATTCCGTTGGGCGGTGTAGAAGAGATCGGTAGAAATATGACTGCCATCGAATATGGCGACGATATTGTAGTAGTTGATATCGGCTTCCAATTCAAAGATGAAAATACTCCCGGAATCGATTATATCCTACCAAATACACGATATCTCGAAGAAAGACAAAATAAAATCCGCGCAGTACTCATCACTCACGGTCACCTAGACCATATCGGCGGAATACCATACATCATGCCTCGCATAGGCAATCCACCGCTATATACGAGATTACTCACTTCCATCCTCATCCAAAAACGCCAAGAAGAATTTCAGCATGTTCCAAAACTCGATATAAAAGTCGTAGAAAAAGAAGAGATGCTCACTCTAGGCAAACTCAAAGTCAAATTCTTCGCTGTAACTCACACTATCCCAGATGCTATGGGTATAATCATACAGACACCATATGGCTCAATAGTACACACAGGAGACCTCAAACTTGACCACATCGATGGAGTACCGACTACCGAAGAAGAAGCAGAATACGATCGTGCTTTCAAAAACGAAAACGTACTGCTCCTAATGGCTGATTCGACAAACGTAGAAAATCCCGGCTTCTCAATTCCAGAAAAAGTCGTCCACAAAAATATCGAGGAAATAATAAAGAATGTTCAAGGAAGACTGATCATCGCTACTTTCTCATCACTACTTGAAAGATTGCTCAAAATCATAGATTTTGCAGAAAAATATGGCAAAAAAGTCGTAGTCGAAGGTCGCAGTATGAAATCAAACATTGAAATCTGCAAACATTTGGGGCTTATGAAAGCAAAAAACGAAACTATGATCTCAAGTGATGATATGGAAAGTTACCCACCAGATCGTATAGTCATTTTGGCAACCGGAGCGCAAGGTGATGAATTTGCAGCAATGATGCGTATGTCCAACAAGACTCATGCCAAGATCCGTATCACTCCTCGAGATACTATCATGCTTTCCTCATCTGTTATCCCAGGTAACGAACGAGCTGTTCAAAAATTAAAAGACAATCTATCCCGTCAAGGAGCCAAGATCATCCACTATCGTATAGCTGATGTGCACTCATCTGGACATGCAAATCGTGACGAGACGGCATGGATACACCGAAAGATCCATCCAAAATTCTTCATACCCCTACACGGTTATCACTACATGCTACGTGTACATGGCGAGATTGCCAAGGAGGCCAATGGTCTGAAAGACGATGCAGTCATAATCCCAGACAATAGTTCAATCATCGAAATCCAAAATGGTGGTACAAAGATAGTCAAACTCAAAGAAAAAGCAGCTTCTGGACTTGTTCTCGTCGATGGTTTCTCTGTTGGTGATGTTCAGGATGTTGTCATTCGTGACCGTCAAATGCTCGCTCAAGATGGTATATTCATAGTTTTTGGAATAATCAACGCAACCAACGGAAAACTCAAAAAGTCTCCAGATATTATCTCCCGAGGTTTCGTCTACCTACGTGAATCTCAAGAACTACTTCATGAAGTTCGTATTCTCATCAAGGATACGATCGAAAAGTCTACTCGCGGTCAAAATCCAATCAATGTTGATTTTGTAAAAGATAACATTGCTGATGCAGTATCAAAATTCTTACTTACAAAAACAGCAAAGAGACCGATGGTAATACCGGTTATACTTACAATCTAAAATCTTAAATCTCAAAATTAAAATCTGAATCGCATTGCGCTAAGATTTTAGATTTTAGATTTTAGATTTAAAATTTAAGATTCTAGAGTCCTTGCAAAGGATCGATCATTGTTCTTTGGATATTATCAGCGAGAGATACAACACTGTTTCCATAGGTTGTATTACCTTTTACTAGACCGCACGATCGTCCAGAATAATATTTACACGCAGCATTTCTCTCTGCGGTGTAGGTTTTTGCTCCAGCACCAAGATCTGCCAGATACATAGCCGAAGCCATAAATGCATGAGCAGGATTCCAAGGATCTGGCATACCCGACACCCCAACCGAAAGGGCCACACGATCGGCAAGCAAGATCCATGTAGATGGTATAAACTGTGCCGGTCCCATCGCACCTCCCCAACCTACACTAAGTGGACAAGAAACGACTTGTTTTGTAACTTCACCACCGATTTCATTCAAGATTTTCCCAAAAGGAGGAATATCACGATTTGGATTCATCACATTTGAGACCGCTATACCCGTCTTTGCATTCACACCTGCACCTGTTTGCATATTTGTCACATAACACTTCCCCACATTACTTCCTAGATTCGATTCTTGAGTTATAACGGCCAGAATAAAGGCAGGTCTCACACCAGTCTTCTGTGAAGCAAGAGTTGCATACTGGAGTGCCTGTCCAAATGGAATAGCCGCTGCATCTCGCAAAGAAAACAAAGCAGATCGGATCTGCGCTGCACGAGCTTGTTTGTCAGCAATCAGCTTTGTATATGATTTTTCTGCGCCCTTACTCATCGTAAGTAATTGCCTCTTCTCTGCTTGATTGTTAGCAATGTTTTTTTGTTGCTGTTGGATCTCATATTTGGCATCCAATTCGGCAGAACGACGATTGTCCAATGCGTCCTTTTCGGCAGTTGTTGAAGCTTTGTCTGATTTGAGCTGATCAAAAGTCTGTTTGAGACCATCCTGAACAGATTCAAACCTGTCGATATCGTTCATCATCTCCGTGAGACTACTACTAGATAAGATAAGCTCTGGCAATGATAGCTCACCGACTTCGTTTGTCTTGCGTAAAATCTGAGCCAGAGTATCTTTGCTCTTGTCTATTCGATCCTCGAGATTATTGATAATGGAAACCTTCTTTGAAATATCATTACCCAGACTCTGTATGAGAATATTCTTTGCCTTGATTGCAAGCTCAGCAGAACGTATCTTTGCATCCAAGACTGCAATATCACGAGCCAAAGATGCGCTCTTATTCTGTGCATTGGAGAGTTCAATTGCAGCCTGCTTCTGCTCCGCCTCGACCTGAGCCAATTCTCTCTGTAACTCTGCACGTTCCTCGGCCGTCAGAGCCTTTTGTGCCTGTACAAAGGCAGGATTTGCAAAACCCAAAGAGGATATTATGAGCAATAAAAAAACCGCAAATTTCATGTGGTTATTATAGCAGAATTGATGTCTCGAGGCTGGTCCAATGAATAAAACAGACATCATTAATCGTTACTAGCCAAAGTGTGCTTTCTTACACCCTCTGCATAGATATGCTCGATAGCATCAGCGGTAAGGACGTTGGGGTATATGGATAAATCATCAATAAGTCCAACGAAATGAGCTGCAGAACCGTTACCAACATACATTGTTGTTGGTACCCAAGAACCGTTAGCGGGAATAAGTGTTGAGCAATTTGTCAGTGAATTTACATACTTACCATCAATATATAAACGGATGTTTGAACCACTCCAGGAAAAAGAAATGTTAAACCACTTATCATAAATAAAATTGTTTGAAAAATCAGTTGCACCTCCTGCGCATTGACCAGACAAAGACGGTCCGGCAATTATTTTATTATTTTGGTAGTCCAAATTTAATTGAATAATTCTTCCTACGCCATTAAACACCGAAACTGGAAAGCTATTGTTGTCACTTTTTGCTGATGCAGGTATTTTTAACCAGACAGAGACAGTGTAGTTTGGAATTGATAAGGAATTGAAACTTGAATTTCTAATAAAACTATTCGCTGAACCCCTTGTCATAGCACTGTAATCTAATGACTTACCAGACGAAGATGGAGAATCAGCAGATCTGAGTACAGGTGCAGCTCCATTTTTGGACAGAGTGAAACTATTCGGTCCCGAATCTAGAGCATCAGCTCCACTCGCCTCATCAAAATTCCAAACCCCAAATGCCTCCGCTCCCCAACCTCGATACAGCGATGTTGAGAAGATAATACTCGAGGCGATACGACCTTTGTCACGCGCGCTTTGGAGAGAGACAAGAACAATAGAGGATAGCATTCCGATAACGCTTATTACCACCAACAATTCTATGAGAGTAAAACCTCTATTCTTCATATAATATATTTATCTCATCGGACCAAGAATGCATTTTTGATTTGTCGTAAAGCTGTTACCAGCAGCAACTTTCCAAAATGCTGTAGGCAAATATGTGTACTTATTTGGATCTGATACCATCACAGCCAATTGATATCCGTAGCCAAAATTTGATGAATGCTGTAGTGATCCAGAAGTAGGTGGAATTTCAAAACAACCAATATTCTTTTCGACAGTTCCAGAAAATCTAATATATACTATTCCGCAAGATTGAATTTCATCCGGCATACGAGACAAATATTTATCTCTAAAAGATTGATCAAAAACGTTTGTCCATGGAAGACCTGTACCGTCCGCACAACTTGATCCGGCCCCAGGGGAACTAACATAATATGTATCGGCAACACCAGGATAAACACCATTATCGAGTCGATACAATTCGAGCGCTTTGGTCAGCTCTTTTATTTCAACTATGAATTTTGTATCTTTTGCTTTTTGCTTCACACCCTGAAAAGCAACAAGAGAAGTCGATGAAAGTACTCCAATAATACTAATGACAACCAAAAGTTCGATCAACGTGAATCCACGATTTTTTGTAAACATAATATATATTGGTTAATACAACATAATGGTAACATATAATAAAAATATGAATAGACTTGGCTTGCTCGAAAGTTACTGAGCAAACAAAAAACCGCATTTTGCGGTCTTTTGCTACTTATTGTGAAAGAATTATTTTTTGTCAGGAGCTGGAGCTTCTGCTGGAGCTTCACCCTCCTTTGCTTCTTTACCCTTTGCTTCAACTTCGATAGCGGAGACATCGATAGGAGTTGGAGCTTCTTCGACTTCTTCTTTTGCAACAGCGATAGAAGCAACTACTTCATCACCACTTATCTTGATCTCAACACCTGCTGGAACTGGGAGATCCTTTGCGAGGATAACATCAGTCAATTGGACCAACTTTGATATATCTACTACAATATTTTGTGGCAAATCACGAGGAGCTGCCTCAATATCTAGGTCACGGCGGACTTTGACCAAAATACCAGCGAGATCTTTGACCGCTGGAGATACACCTTCGAATACTAGAGGAACGGCAACCTTAACTTTCTTACCTTTTTCGATAACATAGAAATCTGCATGACGAGGTTCATCGGTAAGAGGATGAATATCAACTTCATGAATGAGAGACTCGTGTTCGTTGCCGGCCTCATCTTTGAGAATAATAACTGATGAAGAACCTGCCTTTTTCCAAGTCTTTTTGAATTGAATAGTATCTACTACGATAGGAGTAGAAGTTTCTTTTGGACCGTAGAATACAGCAGGAATAGAGCCTGATTTGCGAACATTATCGGCACTAACCTTCATATCGCGCTTTTTTATATCTAATGACAGCATGCGAGCTATTATACATGGAACAATAAAATAGTCAAAAGCCTCATCTAATAGATCACTTAGTAATTAAGCTATAATATACTTTCAAAACTATAATACTGGTCCTAATACACATCGTAATGTTGGGTCTAGACCAGGCCAATATACATTTGGATAAGCTATATTAGAGATATTAGTCAAAGGCCTGATTAAGATCAAATACCCATTTGCATTAGTTCCAACTATTTTTGATGGGCCGTTGAATCCGTCAGGTTGAACTGTAACATTATTACCATCTTTACAATCGATACTTGTTGCTTCTTCAGTATTTGAAAAGGCAATGTAATATATGCCACAAGGAATAACTTCTGTCGGAAGTACTGACATGTATTTGGATCTGAAAGTATCATCAAACAAACCAGCCTCTGTCAATACATGTTGAGGTCCTGCCCCTCCAACAGCACAAGCTGCAGAAGTCCCGTGATACCACCCATCAGGTCTAGGATAATGACCGTTATCCAGTCTATATAATTCAAGTGCTTTCTGTAATTCTTTTATCTCCAATGTAAATTTTGAATCCCTTGCCTTTGATTTTGCCCCCTGTAACGAAACCAACACAACTGACGCCAACATACCAATGATCGATATAACGACCAAAAGTTCGATCAGGGTAAAACCTCTCATTAGCTTGGTTTTATTTTTAAAAATATTTACTTTCATAATAGATATAGTATTGAATAGAAACAGATTATTAAACCAAACCAGAGACCACCGCATAGATAACGAAGATATTGGAGACAATCACCGCGACCAAAATTACTCTAGTCGACTTTGGCAAATTTACTCTTGAAAAAAACATAATTTTAATTGATTAATTATTTATAAATTATAATAAAAAGGTCAAAAATACCCCTGTAATAATCATATTGATAACAACTATGACCAGCATGATGACTTGAGCCCCCTGAGGTGACTTGGCTAGTCCATGCTTCATAAGCCAACCTGTGATACCTCTCTCTGCAGGTTGTTCATAATTGTTATAAGAATAATTTTGATTTGAGGTATTCGATGTATTAGCATTAGTCGGCTTCGCATAATTGCGACTAAAACTATCCTCTTCAAATTCAATTCCTGATGACATATTAGTTATTGTATTATACCAAAAATATTAATTTTTTCCTCAACAACTCTCTGCATAGCTATCTTGGCAGGTTTGAAATACTTGTAGGGCGAGATTTCATCTGGATCAATACTAAAAGCTTTCATCAATCCCGCACGATATGCCACACGCAACTCCGTACTGACATGTACTATGACTGCACCAGCATCGATAGTCTTCCTTATGTCTGAAGCAGTATTACCGGAAGCACCATGCAATACAATAGGGACAGAGATCGCATCACAGATCTCTCTTGCACGATCACTATTGAGTGCAGGATCTCCACCTCTAACAATGCCGTGAATATTACCGATGGCTGGTGCCAAAAGGTCTATACCTGTCTCATCGACGAAATGTTTGGCATCTTCTGGTTTGGTCATGGCTTCTTTTGTAATGATTGCACCTACTGGTATTTCATCGAGAATTTTTGATGATTTGCCGATGAATCCCAATTCGCCTTCAATTAAGATTTTATTTCCACTGGAAGATTTGAAATTTTTTGCATATTCTACGCATTTTTTCGTTGTTTCGAGATTTTCTTCGAAAGATAGCCCTGCTCCATCAAATATTACAGAATCAAAACCGGCCTCGATGGCTTCCTTCACTCTTTCTATGGAATAAGTGTGGTCTGCATTTAGGAAAATAGGTTGATTGCGTTCTTCACGGATGCTTTTTATTATAGCAACTGCCTGTTTTACACCGATATAGTCTCTTTCTCCTTCTGAAACACCAACAATGACAGGTGTATTGAGCTCTTGTCCTGCATCTGCAACTGCCCAGATACCATCTATAGAAGAAACATTGAAATGTCCGATTGCAAGCTTATTTTGTTTTGCTATCGAAATATACTCAGATAAAGTCTTCATATTAACAACATTCTATCACAGATATCATGTTATAATATCCCCATGTTTCGCAAACCTTTTGACATAATTGCAATCGGCGACATCACCACTGATGCTTTCATCAGACTCAAAGACGCTCACATAAACTGCAAAGTCAATCATCACGATTGTGAATTGTGTCTTCGATTTGGAGACAAAGTCCCCTTCGAATATGTAAAAGTAATCAAAGCAGTAGGCAATGCCGCAAATGCATCGGTTGCATTTGCTAGAATGGGATTGCATGTAGGATTGGTTTCAAATGTTGGCGATGATCAAAATGGTAAAGATTGCCGACTTGAGCTAGACAAAAACGGCGTTGATATTTCCAATATAAAAGTCAATGCCAACAAACCCACCAACTATCATTTCGTACTCTGGTACGATGTCGATCGCACTATCCTCGTAAATCACGTCGATTACAATTACAAATTACCAAAATTGTCAGTACCAAAATGGCTTTACGTCACGTCTGTTGGTGCCAATACACTCTCGTATCACAAAGAAATAAGCGATTTTTTAGAAGCAAATAAAAAGGTCAAACTAGCCTTCCAGCCCGGAACCCATCAGATAAAATTGGGCTACAATGAACTATCATCAATATACCGAAGATCCGATGTTCTCGTCCTCAATCTAGAAGAAGCCGAGAGGATCCTGCGTGAAGCAAAAATAAACAAAAATGGTTTGTCAGAAGATGATCCAAAAAAATTACTGAGGCTACTACACGAACTCGGACCAAAACTCTGCCTCATCACCGACGGTCCTCGTGGAGCATATATGTTCGATGGCGATCATTATTATCACATGCCTATATATCCGGACCCTCGACCGCCACTAGAGAGAACTGGCTGTGGTGACGCTTGGGCTTCAACATTTGTAGGAGCGCTTGCTTTGGGTAAGACTCCTCTCGAAGCTCTCATGCTGGCACCGATCAATCCGATGTCAGTAGCACAATATATCGGTTCACAAGAAGGCTTACTCAAACTCGATCAGATGGACTGGTGGCTAGAGAAAGCTCCAGCAGACTACAAACCAAAAGAGATTTAGTCTCCGCGAGGTTTCACCTCGCGGAGCTTGAACTCCTCCCACCGGCCATCAACTATTGCTTGTCGAGCCCGCTTGACCAAATTTACCAAAAAATAGAGATTGTGAATAGAAACAAGAGTTGAAGCCAGCATCTCTTTTGCTCGAAACAGGTGTGCCAAATAACTTCTAGAATAATTTTTGCAAGTATAGCAACCGCAATTCTCATCAATCGGAGCAAGATCTGTAACAAATCTTGCATTCATCAAATTGATCTTGCCTGAGATATCACCTTCATAACTACAATAAGCAGAGCCATTGCGCGCAATCCTAGTAGGCGCCACACAATCAAATGTATCCATGCCATTTTCGATACCTAAGATGAGATCTTGTGGATCACCGATGCCGAGCAAATGGCGCGGTTTGTTCTCTGGCAATTCATCTGCGACCCAACCGACAGCAGTACCGATATCATCTTTGTCAAAAGATCCACCAATTCCAAAACCATCAAAATCCATAGCTCCAATTGTCTGCGCACTCAATCGTCGAAGTTCCTCATGACGTCCGCCTTGTACAATACCAAAGAGGGCTGGTGAAGAATCTGGCAATAAAGGTACTGCGGAGTTATCA
>CAYNZR010000013.1:0-12423 GCA_964401785.1 uncultured Candidatus Saccharibacteria bacterium | reverse complement strand
TCGAGAATGACGTGCTTCCAATCAATATTTTATTGAATACCCTATTTGTTAAGGTAAAGCCAGCTTAGCAGATGAGGTTTTGTAAGTCAATGGGCCGAGATACTCCGGGATGTGACACATCCCGCCACAACATCTTTTGACAATTGTCACGTGCGGTGATAGTTTAACTATGTCAAATCGTGATGATTTGAACGCATCTCCACTGTGTGGAAAATGTAAGGGTGTTGCTCACCTAAAACGCTTGCACATTAAAACCAAATGGTACGACGTTATGTCTACAACAACAAATGATGGTCGTGGGTTGGTTTGTCCGACGAGAAGGTTAATCGTGAACGAAGGACCATGGCATCTGATCACCTAAGTAGTTTCAAGTCTTTTGCCTGGACGGACGTCACCTCTGATCCTTAACATGAACCATGAACTGCCAGCTGACGTCAGGCCAGCTGCGCAGAATCGGTTCAAATTCAACCTCCAGATCGTGATGTGTGGCAAAACCTCATCTGTTGGCGAATACCGACTTGTCTGTCTTCTCAAGGATTTGATCGCTACTACGTCAAGAGCAGATCCGTTTAAGGTGGTTAGCTACCTTTACATAGGAGTCTTGGATGACTCGACTGGCAGAGGTTTCCTTGACGAATACAGGTTTGACGAGTTCGAAGGAAATCCGATCATTCGAAGCCTTTTCCCGGACTGGACTAGGGTTTTCAAAACCCTCGACTCCTGATAAGGATCATTGTCGCTCAACCACTAAGATAGCACAAGCTGACACGCACGATTTCAAGGGCACCCCGCGGTGCCCTTCTTTTTTATCTATTATTTATTTCTTCTCCCCTTCTCCCTCCCTCTTTAGTGGCATACCGATATGTTCGAGGAAAGCCAATGTTGCCTTTTTGTCACTGGAAGTTGTGACGATAGTGACAGCAAAACCAAAAACATCTTTGAGATCTTCGTCAGCTGTCTCAGCAAAGATAGTATGCTCTCTTATACCCATAGTGTAATTGCCCATAGCATCGACTGATGTTCGAGACAAACCACGGAAGTCTTTTGTACGAGGAAGAGCGATATTGATTAGACGATCGAGGAATTCATACATTCTCTTGCCTCTAAGAGTGATCTGATAACCAATAGGATCACCGAGACGTGTCTTGAATGAAGCAATAGCCTTCTTTGTTGATCTGACAGCTGGCTTCTGACCTGTAATGCGAGATAAGCGATTCTCGATAAGCTCGATCTTTCTCTTGTCTTTGATAGAACCGAAACCGCAAGAAATCACAACTTTCAAAAGTCGTGGAGCTTGCATTGGATTCTTGAGTCCAAGCTTGCCTTTCAAAGCACTGAATGCATCTTTATTCAAATCGTAAACTGTTTTGTAATTCATGGTTTTTGCAGATTGGATTATTCCCAACCTATATTAATTATTATTTCTTGGCTTTGACTTTTTCGGTATTTCTGACTTTCGAAGCATCAAAAGGCATAGCAACTTTTACTACCTGACCTTTTTGACCTTGCTTACGTGGGCGTTCGTGCTTGTTTACAACATTTACACCTTCAACAACGATCTTGTGTGAAGCTGGAAAAGCTTTGACAACTTTGCCAGTCTTGCCTTTGTCATCGCCTGATAGAATTATTACATTGTCGCCTTTCTTGATATGCATGGTATTTTAATTAAACTATTTCTGAAGCTTTAGATGCAATACTCTTGAAACCAGCCTCACCAACTTCACGAGGGATCGGACCGAATATACGACCAGCGATTGGCTCTTTCTTCTCTTTTTCTACGATAACAACTGCATTTTCATCAAAACGGATATATGATCCATCTTTGCGTCTCAAAGGTTTTGTCTGACGAACAACAACCGCTCGCAAAACATCTTTTTTCTTTATTGATTTTCGTGGTTCTGCTTTTTGGACAGAAAGAACAACCAACTCGCCTATCTCAGCATAACGCTTCTTTGAAGCACCTAGAATTTTGAAAATACGTCCGATCTTTGCACCGGAATTATCTGCTATATTAACAATTGAGCGTGGTTGAATCATGATATTAAAAGTTTATGCAATAATCTTGAATGACTTGTTCTTTGACATTGGTCTGCAAGCTTCGATTGTTGCTTTGTCGCCAATTTTCTTTGTATTGCCTGGGTTATGAGCCATGAACTTTGTAGTCCTGTTCATGTACTTGTGATACTTTGGATGTTTCTCATATCTCTTTACAGCTACAACAACAGTGTCTTTCATTTTGTCAGAAACTACAACGCCGACAAAAGTCTGTCGTGCTGTCTTTATTTGGTTTTTCTGATTTGTGGTCATGTGGATGATGATACTACTTTAAAAATGTAAAAATGTCCAATTATTGTTTGTTTGTATTTAGGACGGTCAAAATGCGTGCAATGTCTTTCCTCAATTCACGACCCTCTTTGACATTCTTGGTTTTTGAGCCACTTGTTCCAAAACGGAAGACCCTGAGAGCTTCGCGCTTTTCGGTTAGGAGTTTTGTCAAATCCTGACTTGTTTTGGTTTTGATTTCTTTTATTTTCATATTATATTCGACTTACTACTCTTGTTTTGACTGGTAGTTTTGTGCCAGCTTTCCTTAGAGCCTCAGCAGCTACCTTTTCCTCGACACCATCGATCTCAAACATCACTCTGCCTGGTTTGACTTCTGCTATGAAACCTACTAGATCTCCTTTTCCTTTTCCCATCTTTACTTCTGCAGGCTTCTGAGTATATGGATGATCTGGAAAAACTCTAATCCAAACTTTACCTGATTTTGTAGCATATCGTGCCATGACTTTTCTGGCAGCTTCGAGCTGATTTGAGGTTACTCTAGCATATTCCATAGCCTTCAATCCGAAGGATCCAAAAGAAACTCTGGTACCACGAGTATCAGCATGTGAAGACTCTTTTTCTGGATGGGTTCTCATCGTGAACCACTTGCGATGTTTTACTTTTTTAGGAAATAACATGTTAGTAAATTTATATATTATTATTCTTTCTTACCATCCTTACCTCTTTGCTTGAAAATTTCTCCACGATATATCCAAACCTTGATACCAATATCACCATAGGTCATGTGAGCTTTCTCACGAGCAAAATCAATATCTGCACGCAAAGTCTGCAATGGTATCCTGCCCTTTTTCATATCTTCACTTCGAGCAATCTCAGCGCCCCCGAGCCTTCCGCCCAATCGGATACGAATACCTTGAACGTCTTTGTTCGCCATGACTTTTTCTACAGACTGTTTCATCACTCTCCTGTAAGGCAAACGCTTCTCGAGTGATTCTGCAACAGTCATAGCTACAATAGCTGCATTTGATTCTGGATTGCGAACTTCTTCTATATCCAACTTCAATTCTTGATCAATGAGTTCGACTTTATTGACTTTCAATAATTTCAAAATCTTTGCTCGAAGTTTGACAACACCATCACCAGCTTTACCAATGAGCAAACCCGGACGAGAAGTCTTCACAACAATACGAAGTGTCTTGCGATTGCGTTCGATATCAATACCACCGACATAATTGCTTCGGAGCTCGTGCATCAAATATTCACGAATGAGCAAATCAGCCTTTAGAGCTGTACGATAACCCTTGTGTACAGAAAACCAGCGACTTTTCCAGTCACGAATGACTCCTAGACGATGTGAATATGGATGAACGGTGTGTGACATGATAATGTTAAATCTTAAATCTCAAAAATAAAAACTGTTCAGAAAATTTCTTCATATTATTTTGACTTAATTTTCTTACTAACTTCGACTGGGGCTAAAGTGATACTTACATGACTTGTTCTCTTCTTAATTGGATGTGCGGAACCACGAGAAACTGGTCTATGTCTTTTCAACACATATCCTTGATCGACTCTAATCTCTTTTACGATCAATGAATCTGCTTCTATCTTGAAATTGTGCTTTGCATTGGCTATAGCCGAATCCAAAAGATCATGAATAGGGTCTTTTGCTTTCTTTAGAGCGTGAGTGAGAATCTGCCCTGCCAAGATTGCATTTTTGCCTCGGATAAGATCCGCAACAACCCTAACTTTGCGTGGTGATATTCTGTAATTTTTGAGTGAAGCGGTAATCATGGAAATTTATTATTTCTTTGGAGCAGAAGCAGTAGTTGCAGCCTCTTTTGCAGATTTTGCAGCAGCCATCTCAGCCTCCTTTGCCTTGATCTCTAGTTCTTTTTGCATCTTTCCTCCATGGCGGACGAACTTGCGTGTTGGGGAAAATTCACCGAGACGATGACCTACCATGTCTTCTGTTACGAGAACATCAACATGTGTTCGGCCATTGTGAACACCGAAGGTAAAACCAACCATTTCTGGTGAAATCTGTGAACGTCTTGCCCAAGTCTTTATGGAGCCAGTAGTACCAGCTTTCTTGCCAGAAATCTTCTTTATAAGATTCTCGTCGACGTATGGGCCTTTGTATAGTGATCTAGACATGAAAAGTGAATTAAAATAGCTCAAAAGAGCTTAGAGGCATGTTAACAGAGCCTTCTTATGAAGTCAAGAAATATGATATCATTAAGTGTATTATCTTTTCATTCAAAAAATGCAATATCAAATAATAATCGGTGACCAAACTTTCTTTAGTGGCAATCTAATCAATGCTTTTTTACTAATAATTGTATTAATTATTATTGCAATTGGCATTATTGTCGTTATCACAAAGCGTCTACGCGAAAATAACCATATGAAATATGAGTTTATTACGATAGTCGCGCACAAATTCCGTACTCCCCTAACCTACATAAAATGGGTCTGTGACTCACTTATTCCAGAAGAAACCGATTCATTCAAAAAGAAAAGTCTAGAAGATGTAAAAAAATCCAACCAAAGGATCATTGATTTGACTAGTACCCTCATCGAAATAGCCGATTCCGAAAGTTCCGGAGGAGCAACTTATGTTTTTGAAAAAGTTCCAGTATATGAATTTGTAAAAAACATTACCGATCATTTCAAAGACACATTACACGAGAAAAATCTATTCTTCAGTCTAAATTGCGAGAACAAAGATACTCTCATAAGAGTAGACAAATCTAGACTAGAATTCGTCATTTCTACAATGCTAGAGAATGCCTGCACATACACCCCTCCTGGACAAAACATAGCCATGTTCATAAATAATGACATGTTCAAGGTTCATATCAGTATTCAGGATGCAGGTATCGGTATTTCAAAAAAGGACCTCCCACACATATTCTCGAAGTTTTATAGAGGCAAAAACGCACGAAATACCGACACAGAAGGCTTTGGAGTTGGTCTTTACCTAGCTTCATCGATAATAAAGAGACTTGGAGGCAAGATCAAAGTCTTCTCAGAGGGAGAAGGTATGGGCTCAACATTTACTGTAACACTACCAAAATCTCGATAGATATATCGAAGGTTTATTAATCTACAATCATCAAGAAGACCTTCTCGAAGAATTTGTTGCTTATTTTTACTAGAAATTTGTACATTGCTTACAAGCAATTATACCGAACTGCGCATATTCTTGCCAGGTTGTCTCCTCGAAACAACATAGACATTTGAGTATTTCTTTGAACGACGAGTCTTTTGTCCCTTACCTGCTGGCTTACCCCACCTTGTCTTCAATCGGCGCAAACCGCGACCCTGTCTCTGCTCTCCTCCACCGTATGGGTGATCTACTGGGTTCTGAGCAGTACCTCGAACTGTAGGACGGATACCCATCCAACGTGATCGTCCTGCTTTACCAATATTGACCAATCTTGATTCTTCATTTGAAACTGAACCAATACTTGCCCAAGCATCTTCGTGAATCTTTCTGACTTCTGTAGAAGGCATCTTGATATGAGTATAACCAGCATCATTTGCGACTACTTGAGCGAATGAGCCAGCAGAACGAACCAATTTTGCTCCAGAACCAGGCTTCACTTCAATATTGAAAATAAATGTACCAACTGGGATATTTTTGAGCGGTAGACGATTGCCAACCTCGATAGGTGCATTTTCTGACACAATGAAGGAATTGCCAACTTTCATGGTCTTTGGAAGGAGGACATATCTCTTTGCTCCATCTTTGTAAGCAACAATACCGATGTAACCAGTGCGAAAAGGATCATATTCGACAGTCTTTACTGTTGCAATGATGTTTTTCTTGTCATACATGAAGTCGATATCACGGTAGAGCTTCTTGTGACCACCACCTTGATGTCTTACAGTGACACGTCCTGCGGAATTTCTACCCATATCTCGCTTCATACCATATGTGAGAGCTTTGTGAGGTTCAGACACGGTCAAATATTCCTTGAATGGAAGTACGGTCATATGTCTCCTAGATTTGGTTGTTGGTCTAAATGATTTCATGGTTTTATACAAAATCTATCTTCTCGCCTTTTTTAACTGTAACAATGGCCTTCTTCAAACCAGATACTGTACCCTTGCGTCCACGAACAAAGACTGCCTTTGCAGGAGTATTCACGATCGCTACTTTTGTTGGATGGACCTTGTACAAAGTTACAATGGCCTTTCTTACCATAGCCTTATTTGAATTCTTTGAAATCTCAAAAGTATATACTCCGTCCTGACTCATAACTCCAGACTTCTCAGTTATACGAGGTCTGATAATAACAGAAGCGGAAGAAGAATCTATTTCGCTTTGCAATTTTGGAACAGCAACCTTTGAAGCTATGACTTTTTCAGCTTTTTTTGTAGATTTTTTTGATGTAGATTTTGAAAAGGACTTCTTATCTACATTAGACTTTGTTGCTTCCGCATTTTGCTCGAGCTTCTCATCTTTTCTCTTTTTAAAACCAAAAATAGCCATGATAGTATTTATTATGCTGTCTTACTTTCCAATGTCTTCAAAGACTGAGTGGGATTGGAAATAATAAGATAAGTATGATTAAGAATCGAAACTGGATTGATATTGCGGAACTCTTCGACAGAAATATTTCCAAAATTATTGAAACTCTTTTCTACTGAAGCTGTTTTCTTGTCCAAAGCCACGATAGCTGTATTGACTTTCTTTGTAGATAATTTTTCGAAGCCCTTTATCTTTGATAGAGATATCAAAATGTTTTTTGCCTCTTTTGTCTTTGGCTTATCGAACTTTATATCGTCAACAAAGATCACTTCACCATCTTTGTACTTTCTAGATAAAATAGTGAACAAAGCCTTTGTTTTTGCTTTCTTATTGATCTTTCTTTCATAATTTTGAGTATTGCGAGGACCATGAGCTACTCCACCACCAACCCAGATAGGAGAACGTGTAGAGCCGTGACGTGCACGACCAGTACCCTTTTGTTTCCAAGGTTTCTTGCCACCACCGCGAACTTCACCACGTGTCTTTGTGTGAGCAATGTTATTTCTAGAATTAGAATTCATCAGACGAACAACTTCGTGAACTAGATCAGCATTCCAAGGAACACCAAAGACCGACTCTGGCAATGAAATCTTTCCAGCTGACTTACCTGTTTGGCTATATATTGTTGCTTCCATGTAAGAAAATAGGCTCTAGCGAGCGTGCAAAGCATCTTAACAGAGGCTTTATTTGAAGTCAATGGGCTTAGTCGAATTGAATTTTTTTGCACCAGATAATTCCAAAAAACAAACCCTGAAAGCAAATACCGCTCCAGCAATAATAACAAATACACCAAAAGCATTTACAGTCGAAGCAATTGCATTGGTTTTATTCAAAATATGGAGAGCACTAAATATATAATTCCAATCATGGATAGATGACTCACCTCCGAGAAGTGGCAATGTCATTTTTATGGAATCTGCCATATAGACGGAGACATTAACAATGTTGTAGCCAACCCACATTGCCAAAATTGAAACAGAATAAATATCCTTTTTTATTAGAAAATATAATGCGAAAATTATGGGTATGACGACTTGAGTAAAGGAACCACCAAGAATACTCACGAACTGTCCAAAGAAAATAAAGATCCAATGACCAGCTTCATGGATTATAAGGTCAACATTATCAATAAAATGCCACTCACCTATACTGAAAGCACTACTCAAAAAATACCAAGCAAATAGAAGCCCGATTACAAGCTTAATATATGTTGTTGTTTTACTATTTTGCATATATATTCTAGGGTTTTTGAAGGTAAATCTATTTAATTTGATAAATCAGGTCCTCTATAGATTTTAGATCTAAGATTTTATATTTAAGATTCTACTCGTACCTCAACGCCTCAATCGGACTCTTCTTCGAAGCTTGCCTTGCAGGATATCCTCCAAATATTAGACCGATAAGAGCCGAGACACTGAGGCCTAGGAATGCTCCACCCCAAGGAAATACAAACGTCCAATTGACTCCCAAGCCCTTGGACAGACCGATAGCAGTGATAAACGCCAAAGATGCCCCCAGAAGAATACCTACCAAACCACCAATAGCAGTTAGAAGAACTGCTTCCAACAAAAATTGTGTGAGTATGTCTTTGTCAGTAGCCCCTAGGGCTTTGCGCAAACCGATCTCTCTAGTTCTCTCTGTAACCGAAACCAGCATTATATTCATAATTCCTACCCCACCGACAAAAAGTGCGATCGAAGCAACTGCTACCAAGAAATAAGTAAGAGCATTTGTTATAGTCGACAATCGATTGGCCAAGTCCTGTTGAGTCTGAACAGTAAAGTCGTCTTTATCTGGATCGGTGATACCATGTGACTCTCGAAGTGTCATCTTGATATCTTCTGAAGTAACCGGCACATCTTTGTCAGTATAAGCTTGGATAATCAGACGATTAAAAGACTTTTTACCGGTTATATAATCTTGAGCAGTCGTATATGGCACCAAAACCATATCATCAAAATTGAAAAGTGAGCCTCCACCCGTCTCTGGCAAGACTCCTATAACTTTGAAGTTTCTATTTTTAATCTTTATTTTCTTATCAAGAGGCATTTCATCTTCGAAGAGTTTTAGAGCAATCTTGGATCCTAACACCGCAACATCACTACGAGACGAAACATGATCGGCATTGAAAAATTCTCCTTGTGGATGAAGATCAAATATTTCTACCATCAATTCGGTAGCACCAAAGATAGATGTCTGGTATGTATTTGAATCATAAGAAGCAGAACCAGCTCCAAAAACGGTCGGCATCAAAGATTTCAAACCTGGGACATTTGCTTTATTTTTTAGAGCAACTATATCCTTCTCCTTGAGTGAATCGCTAAACAAAAAGGCTACATCTGATGGTCCGCTTGGCTCTCTACCCGGAATTACTGCAATGGTGTTTGTGCCCAAACCTTGGACTTGTCCCAAGATAAGCTCCTGCGCCCCCGCCCCAAGAGAGACGACCAACATGATAGCAGTGATACCGATAACAATTCCAAGAATAGTCAAAGCCGACCTTGAGCGATTGGTCGTAAGTCCTGTCAATGCGGTTGTGAATGTATGTTTCCAGGTCACGTTTTAATATTAAATCTTAAAAATAAAATCTTAAATCTTCAATCACAAATTTACTTAACGAATTCATCATTGGCCGTAAGTCTCTTTTTTACCTTTACATCCTTGTCGATCTGACCATCGATAAGGTGAATAATCCTCTCTGCGTGCTCAGCTGTCGATGTTTCGTGGGTTATAAGTACGATCGTTTTGCCATGTTCTTCATTTAGATGTTGGATAATTGCCATCACATTCTTTCCTGACTTTGAATCAAGATTTCCAGTCGGCTCATCGGCAAAGATTACTTCCGGATCTGTTACCAAAGCTCTTGCTATTGCCACTCTTTGTTTCTCTCCTCCAGAGAGCTCTGATGACTCGTGGAACATCCTATGTCCGAGGCCAACAGACTCTATCGCCTCCTTTGCCTTACTCTCCCATTCAGATTCGTTTAGTTTTGAGTACAAAAGTGGCAATTTTACGTTATCCAGCACTGTTGTTCTAGCCAATAGATTGAATGATTGGAATACAAAACCCAATTCTCGATTACGCAAATCAGCCAATTCGTTACTAGTATAGAGTGAAGTATTTTTTCCGTTGAAAATATATTTTCCTCCAGTTGGAATATCTAGTAAACCGAGCAAGTGGAGCAAAGTTGATTTTCCACTTCCCGAAGGACCCATTATAGCCAAAAATTCTCCTTTTCTAACTTCAAAACTTACATCACGCAAAGCAATGGTATCGGTTCCATCATGATATGACTTTCTTAGATTTTGTACTTCGATTATATTCATGCATCCTATTTTATGTATGTCACTATTTTGTCACCACTTTTGATACCAGAAATTATTTCTGACATTCCATCAGAACCCTTTAGACCAACCACAATAGGAACACTCATATAAGATTTACCATCCTCCTTAACAACTCTGATATATTTCTTATTATCTTCAGTTTGAATAGCTCTAGTAGGTACAACAAGGACATTTTTTCTTTCATTGGTCATAATATCAAGATTGGCGGTCATGCCAGACTTGATACGACTATCTTTGTACACAAAACGCATTACTATCCTATACGTAGGAACACCTTCCAAGATAGTTTCTGCAGGATCAATATCGACCACAACCGAAGGAAAATCTACATTTTGACCATATGCATCTAGTGTCGTTGAAGCCTGATCACTTATTTTGATTTTTGCTATATCTGCCTCTGGTACATAAGCTTCAATCTTGTAATCACCATCACTTATCACACCGAAAGATACCATTCCTGGAGAGACATATTCACCAATATCTGGCTCAACTTTTGTTACGACACCATCTATTGGTGAAACAAGGTTGTTCTTTTCCAATTCCACTCTTAAACCATCAACAACTGCTTTCTGTGCCAATACAGCTTGCGCCGAAGATCCAGAATTTTTGAGCAAATAATTGTTATAAATCTGATCATAATTTGTCGTAGCATTTTCTAAGACCGACTTTGCTGAAGCCACTGATGAAATAGCCTGACTTAGAGTAGTAAGTCCGGTATTCATAAGAGAAATATTCGCATCTATAGTTGTCCTAGATAATCCAGAATTTGGAGTATTTAGATCATTAACAATCATGGAAAGTCTATCCATAAAAACCTTGACTGTATTTTCATATGTATTAACTCGTGAAATAAGGGTCGAAGCATCATCAGTTGTTTTGAGACTATCCAAATCACTCTTCCATTTTGCAAAAGTCTCAGATACTATCACTCGTTCTTTATTAATTGTGTTCTGCAAACTTTGTGAAGCGGTTCGAACATTGATAGTTGGATTGGCACTCTGAGGAAAATCGAACAAATTATCGGCATAATTATTTATAGCTGTCTGTGTCAAAACAAAAGCCGATCTAGCAGTATTTAGAGCGTCTTGCTTTGCATTTTGGAGACTGACAGACGCTGTTTTTATCTTCGACTCTTCAAGGGCCAATTCTGGCGCATTGAGTCCTCTCGATAAATCTGAGAGCTTTGCCTGAGCAGAATTGAGACTAGCCCGATCGCTAGATGAATCGAGTACCGCCAGGAGATCGCCCTTTTTGACCCTATCACCGACTTTGACTTTGATAGAAATAACCTTACCAGACTTCTCAAATGCCAAATCAGCTTTCTCAATAGGAGAAATCTTGCCAGTTACACTGACCCTCTCATATATGTCACCTATTTGGACTGCAACGAAATCAAATTTTGGAGCTTTGCTTCTAGTGAAAAAAAGAATACAACCAATAACCACAACAATTATAATGCCTATAATTGTATATTTATTCTTTATGTATCTACTGACAAAAGACTTTTTCATTCCTGTTTATTATAGCAATTTATACATCAATCTGCATTGTTAATAATGATACAGTCTCGAATATCAATTACTACAAACAAAAAAGAGGTGTGACCTCTTTTTTGTTTCAATCGCTTAAAATTGATCGATTATCCAACAATCTCCACGAGAGTACCTCTCCTACCAGGGACTGCTCCACCGACATAGATCACGCTTTCTTCTGTGTCGATATGAGCAATTTTGAGATTCTTGACTGTGATACGATCACTACCCATACGGCCGGCCATGCGCATACCTACTGGTACACGAGTACGTAGACCGCCTCCGATAGAACCTGGCTCACGCTCTGAGTGCTTTTGACCGTGTGTGCGAGGTCCTCCACCGAAGCCATGACGCTTCACAACACCTTGGAAGCCTTTACCTTTTGAGGTGGCACTAACAGTCACCATATCTCCAGATTTGAACTGAGATATATCCATCTTGTCACCGACTTTTTGCTGAACAGCACTGTCAGTTCGGAATTCTTTGACCGAAGCAAAAGAACCAAGATCCTTGAAATGACCTTTCTGTGCCTTATTTATACGATTTGGATTGCGAGCACCCTCTCCCACTTGGATTGCTTCGTATCCATCCGCATCCTTTGTACGAATCTGGGTGACGACATTGCCACGAACCTCTACAGCCGTAACAGGAATAGCTGTTCCAGAAGCATCGTAGATCTGTGTCATATTGAGTTTTCTTCCTAGAATGAATTTCATTG
>CAYNZR010000012.1:7141-12576 GCA_964401785.1 uncultured Candidatus Saccharibacteria bacterium | reverse complement strand
TTATGCTCTCAGTCCGATTTACATTTTTCTGTCTGGTTGGGATCTGGCTGATAACCCCATGATGGACTCAATCCCTCCACGCGGATTGAGAATTATTTCTACATGTGCACTGATACTTCTTTTCACCACTCTCTACAAGTGCAGGTGTTCGACTGATTCCGGAGAACTCATAAGCGGAGAGCTCATGGGGCTTATTGTCATCTCAATCCTGCCGATACTGTGCAATCTCGTATACAGTGCGTGCATGCTCGCAGGATTCATGTCGCCGTAGAAATTTTTCAGTAATCAACGGCAAACATTGCAAACACCCACGTTCACACGTGGGAGTTTCTTTTGTGATTGTTTATTCAACATCATCATTTCCAACTTTACCAGTCTTCTCAAATTCTTTTAGAGCTTCAGTTATTGGACCAAATTTACCAGATAGTATTACGGGCAAATTGTGCCAACTCTGTTTTATTCGATGGTCAGTTACTCTGTCTTGTGGAAAATTGTAAGTGCGGATTTTTTCGGAACGATCACCAGTACCTATCTGACCTTTTCTATTGGCAGAAAACTTTTTTGCTTCCTCTTCTTCTTTTAGTGCTTCCAATTTTGCAGTGAGGATCTGCATTGCCCGCTCGCGGTTCGCTGACTGGCTTCTTTCTGCAACCGATCGTACATCGAGACCTGTTGGTTTGTGGATTATTCTTACAGCTGATTCGACTTTGTTGACGTTTTGACCTCCCTTACCACCTGCTCTAGAAAATTCTATCTCATAATCGGCTGGATTGATCTCAAACTTTGACTTTTTTCGAATAGGCATGATAGCGATAGATGCAGTAGAGGTATGAACTCTCCCCATCTTCTCTGTCTCTGGTACACGTTGAACACGATGAACGCCAGTTTCCCAGCGTAAATCCTCATATACTCCTTTACCTTTGATCTCCATTGAGGCTTCTTTGTAACCACCGAGATCATTTGTTGATTCATCGACTATTTTTGTGGACCAACCTTTGCTTTCGGAATATTTCTTGTACATAGTCAAAAGTTCTGCTGCAAAAAGAGCAGCCTCGTCACCGCCGGCTCCAGCTCTTACCTCCATTATTATTTCATTTGGCTTTTCTTCCTCTTGTTTGTCAGATTCCAGGATAGATTTCATCTGATTTTCCAACTCTGTCATTTGTAGTTGTATATTTGAGAGATCAGCATCTACTAGATCCTTCATTGATGGATCGTTTTTAGACAAATTTTGAGTCTCTGTGAGATCCTTTGACAATTTTTCGTACATACTAGCCAAAAAAGCAGTTTTTGGATTGTTTTTGTACTGATCAAGATTCATGGCAAAAATAAGCACCAAAGTTTGTCTTGGCGCAAAGGAGATCTAAGCCTTCTTGGCCTTTGATTGACGTGTTTTGAATTTTTCTACGCGACCAGCTGTGTCGATGATCTTTTCTTCTTTTGTATAGAATGGGTGTGAGGCACTTGAAATTTCTACATGAAATACTGGGTATTCCTTGCCATCAGTCCATTTTGCTGTTTCCTTGGTTTCAATAGTTGAGGAAATCAAAAATTTTGTGCCGTTTGAGTTGTCGGCAAAAATGACAGGTCTATAGTTTTGTGGATGAATGTCTTTCTTCATGGCTAATAATCTAACATTCTTTAATAAAAGATGCAAATCCTCATCGAATTCAGCTGGATATTTATTCAAGTCCTCGCTTCGGATTACTTGTTTTGATATAATTGGGTAAATATGGAAATTTCCAAAGCTCGATCGCATGTCATATATACAATAGCGATTATCGGATTTATCTTTACCCTGCATATCGTCATTCCAAGCTATTCGAACTCTAGTTTTCTAAGCCTTTTTGCTGATGAGAATACACTAGGTCTTATATATATGACCGGAGCCATGCTGTCCATCTTTGGATTTATCTTGGCACCACACATTATTCGCAGGTATGGTAATTACACTACAACTTTTGTTCTTATTGTAGCTGAGATAGCTATTTTCTATGGATTGATTTCCTGCACAGCGCCAATATGGTTGGCAATATTGTTCATAATCCAATCAGCTGTTTCATTGATCATTGGTTATTGTTTGGATCTTTTTTTGGAAGGTTATTCGAATGGTCATAGTGTTGGCACGATTCGAGGTCTGTACATGACTAGTATCAATATTGCTTGGGTTTTGGGACCACTTATCGGTTCTATTTTGATCAGCGATACCGGTAATTATCGCAATACATATCTCGCATCTCTAGCTATATTGTTTCCTTTGTTATATCTGGTCTACCGCAATTTCAGCAGATTTCATGATCCAAACTATTCACATCCATCACCTTGGCAGTTAGTTACTAGTATTCTGCGAGATTCAGATTTGGCAAAATTGTTTTATGCCAATCTTATATTACAAGTCTTCTATTCTTGGATGGTTGTATATAGTCCTATTTATCTAAACAAAGTCATTGGTTTTGATTGGAAAGAAATAGGCATAATCTTGGTTATCATGCTCTTGCCTTTTGTCTTGTTCGAATATCCATTGGGCAAAATTTCTGATCACAAATTCGGAGAGAAAATAATTATGGCAATCGGTTTTGGTATTATGGGTCTTTCTACTATATTGATCTCTGTTATTTCACTAAAACTACTTTTCGTTTGGGCTATGATATTTTTTGTGACTCGTACCGGTGCTTCGATGGCAGAAATTATGATCGAAACATATCTTTTCAAGTCAATCAAAGCCAAAGACTCGCCAATTTTGGGCGCGTTTAGAATTGCGCGCCCACTGTCACTCTTCTTTAGTTCTGGCATTATGATAATTGGACTAAATTTCTTCGATACTAGAGCCATGTTCGTTATTATTGGACTCGTGGTTTTGACTGCCCTATTGCCAACTCTTACTATAGACGACATAAAGAGAGATTGACTTGCCGAAGCGTTATATCCGCCTTATAATCAGACAACAAATTATTATTAAGTAAGAATATTTATGGCAAAGATAAAATCTGTTTATGCACGCGAAATTCTAGATTCGAGAGGCAATCCCACTGTCGAGGTTGATCTTATATTATCCGACGGTTCTATGGGGCGATCGGCTGTACCTTCTGGTGCTTCGACGGGCAGTCATGAAGCAGTAGAACTCCGAGATGGAGATGCAAAGCGATATGGAGGCAAAGGTGTACAAAAAGCAGTCAATAATGTAAATACTATAATTTCAAAAGCTATCGTTCGAAAAGAATTCGATCAGAGAAAGCTCGATCAAGCTCTCATAGCGCTAGATGGAACTCCGAACAAAGGCAAACTCGGCGCAAATGCGATCCTCGGTGTCTCGATGGCGTTTGCTCATGCTTGTGCAAAAAGTTCAAAGAAATCACTACCGGCGTATTTCAATAAGCTTGCAGGTAAGAAGATAACGATGCAACTTCCAGTACCGATGATGAATATAGTCAACGGTGGTAAGCATGCCGAAAATGCGTCTGATGTACAAGAATTCATGGTTGTTCCAATTGGATTCTCTTCATTTAAAGAAGCACTCCGCGCTGGAACAGAGATTTTCCACGCACTTCGCAAGATACTTCACAACAAAGGTCTAAGTACCACAGTTGGGGATGAGGGTGGCTTTGCTCCTTCATTGCAAAATAATGAGTCTGCTCTCGAAATGGTGATGGAAGCAATAAAAAGTGCAGGATATGAACCAGGAAAAGATATTGGTATTGCAATGGATGTTGCAGCTACAGAATTGTACAAAGATGGCAAATATGTCTTGGCTCGAGATAACAAATCACTCACCAGTGGAGAGATGGTCTCATGGTATGAATACTTAGTATCAAAATACCCTATCATTTCAATTGAAGATGGTTTGGCTGAAGATGACTGGAGTGGTTACCAATCACTAACAGAAAAGCTTGGATCCAAGATCCAGCTCGTTGGCGACGATTTGTTCGTGACAAATATAGAAAGACTTGGTATTGGTATCGAGAAACATATAGCAAATTCTATCTTGATCAAACTCAATCAGATAGGAACTGTCTCGGAAACACTAGACGCAATAGATCTAGCGCGTCGTGCGAACTATACATCAATAATATCTCACCGCTCAGGAGAGACAGAAGATGCAACAATTGCTGATTTTGCCGTTGGAACCGGAGTGGGTCAGATCAAGACGGGCTCATTGTCCAGATCAGATAGAACTGCAAAATACAATCAGCTTTTGCGCATAGAAGAAAGCCTCGGTAACAAAGCTATATATCCAGGAAAGAAAGCTTTCTTGCAATAGACTCTTGACAGTGTGGTGCTGTTCGTATCCGAATTTAGTTATCCCCTTATATTTGTGTCTTATGAACATATTGTTCACTATGTTCTGCAGGTATATCTCTTGCCATAACAAATGACAAGAGTCACAATGATAATGGTTCCATACGGAGAAGATCCCTAAAATATATACAAGGAGTCCACAACGATTAGCCTCGTCTAATCCAGGACAACCACCTTAAATTATCGGATATCTCTCTCCTGTAGAACCATATGGCAATACGACCCGCTCCGGCGGGTCTTATTGCATATTTGCAAGACATATTGCATAATCACAACAAATAGCACATTCACAAATTCAACAAAAGAATCCGAATGGCAACGATAATCTGTGTTGATGGCCTCTCAGGCAATCCGAAGTCGACCTTTTTTTATCTAGCCTCAGCACTGTCTGTGGCGAACCATACAGTAGTTTTCCTGCCCGATTTACCCGATTTGCCAGTCATTTCTCATTCAGATCGAGTAAATGACATCTGTCGCGCTTTCAACAGGGTTAAGGGAGATTCCAACATCTTTCTCATCGGTCAATCGGCCGGTGGGAGCGCTGTTCTTCAGGCGAGTTCTCGGATCACCGATAGTCGACTCCGAGGTATCGTCATCCTGTCACCAGCAATGCCGAGTGGCATAAACTACCTGACGCCTACGCTGTTCAGGGTCATGTGCCACAATCTTTATCGTTTGTTCGGTAACAAGCCGTTCAAACTCACGGATGAGGAACTGCTAGCATTGCTTCATCCTGTGCCAGATAAGTACCGAGACAGGGTTATCCGCGATCAGATCGCGATCCATCCCAGAGAGGCTCGGAGGCTAGCTTTCTTTCCGCCCAGACTGCGACCTATTGGGGTGCCTTGTCTACATATATACGGCGCTCAAGATCGGTGGATATCAACTTGGGCACAGATCCGGCTCAGTGCAAGACTCAATAGGATGTGTCCAAAATATAGGACGATCGAGGTGCCTGATTCTGGTCACATGACTTTGCACCATCCGGCAACAGCGATTTTGATCATGGATTGCATTCGTGATGGATTTGATTCGTGAAAACGACTATTGAATCCGGTTCACAATCTCAAAAAGACCGTCGATCACTCGACGGTCTTTTCTTATTTACCACTATGCTGTTGCTGGAGGAGTTTGAGGAG
>CAYNZR010000012.1:0-7041 GCA_964401785.1 uncultured Candidatus Saccharibacteria bacterium | reverse complement strand
GCCAAGAAGTATTTTTTTAGAACGGATAAGTCATCGTTGAGTTCGTATACATACGGTATAGCTGTCGGCATGTTAAATTCGACTATTTCCTCGGCACTTAGACCTTCTATGTGTTTTACGAGAGCTCTTAGACTATTGCCTGAGGCTGAAATAATTATTTTTTTACCTGCCTTCAATTCTGGTACTATTTCGTTTTCCCAATACGGCACTACTCTCTCGACTACCATCTTTAGATTTTCTGATAGCGGGATTTCATCTGGTTTTAGATCTTTATATAGAGGGTCATTGCCTGGATACATTGGGCTATCTTTGGTAAGTGGTGGTATAGCGGTGTCATAACCTCTGCGCCACTTCTTGACTTGAACTTCACCATATTTTGTAGCCATCTCTGATTTGTTGAGACCTTGCAATGAACCGTAATGTCTCTCATTCAATTTCCAAGATTTATTTATAGGAATGACCAATCCCATCTCTTGCAACACTATATCTAATGTTCGATTTGCTCTCTTCAGATAAGATGTATATGCCAAATCGAAAACATATCCGGCATCTTTGAGTTTTTTACCAGCATTATGAGCTTCTTCTACTCCTTTTTCGCTTAGATCAACATCTACCCATCCAGCGAAGCGATTTTCTTTGTTCCACAAACTCTCACCGTGTCTTATTAAAACAATTTTATACATTAATTTTTTCTGATTAATATTTCACTAATATATTTGACCAACAAAATAGATCCTGTAGCAATGAATATTCCCAAAGACCACCCAGCGATGATATCGGAAAACCAGTGTACATTCAAGATCAGCCTGCTTGTGCCAATTGCAATTATACCAAGGACTGAAATTACAATCATCGACTCTCTCCTAATCCATGAATGTATTCTTGGTGCAAATAGATAAATAATTGCAAACAAGACTCCAGCTGACATCGATGCGTGACTGCTCGGAAAGCTTGGATCAGATAGTACGATAATCGAATTTATTGGGCGTGGACTCATAAAATATGTCTTCATGAGCCCAGATATTGCCCCTGTCAGTGTAGTAGTCAAGAAAATGATTGCTGATGAACGCCATTTTTTGTTGTATGCAAAATAAATAGCAACAATAATACCCAAAATTGCCATAGTATATACACTTCCTATATTTGAAATAATTTTTGCAAAACCTGAGAAAAAGACATATTTTAAATTTAGGTTTTGCATCAACAGATTTACCCAAACATCGAAGTTGAGCTGGAAAGAACCATCAATCAACTTGTCCAAAGTTGTAGCAAATATAAGTAGAGCGACGATATTCAATATCAGTGTAAATAATTCGTATTTTCTGAATATATGAAAGCGCGAATTAATGAATCTGTAGCCCCAAATGAAAATAAAAGAAGCCAAAATGGAAAATAGGATAATTTTACCGACATATCCAGAAGCTACATGATATGCAGATCCAAATAAGAAACCGATCAACACCGAAATTGTCACCCATGCAATACCACCTATTATGTTGAAAAGCCAAAAGCGTTTTGTCTCGAGATGTGTTGTGCCGACCAGAAAAGGCATCAATGCGCGAGTGGCGGGGGTGAATCTTCCTATTATAAGAGCTTTTCCAGTATGTTTTGCCAATAGACTGTTTGCCCTATTTATCTGCGCATCAGAAATAAACAAATATGGCCTAAGTTTATTAATAAAATTCATACCATACTTCTTGCCGATATAGAAACCCATATAATCTCCAATCAAAGCTCCAGAAATAGACACTATAAGTACGAGCACGAGATCGAGTCTACCAAGTCTGGCTACAAACCCTCCAATCATGATAGTGACATGACCAGGAACCAGCATTCCGACTAGGGGTATGCCTTCAAATATTGTTGTTATGAAAAGTATAAAATAACCTCCCTGTACAATTATTGATTCAATATAATTTGTAATTGCGGAAAACAAATGGACGTACTGCATATTGCTAGAGTATATCATGCCATGATAGGATAAATACAACAGATACGAAGTATCTATTTACAAACAATTTAATATTTAATTAATAATGAAAAACGTTACCATATATTCCACACCAAGTTGCACATATTGCAATCTAGCAAAGGATTTCTTCAAGAAAAATGGTGTAGATTACACCGAACATAACGTAGCTACAGATCTTGCCAAGCGCAAAGAGATGATCGAAAAGACCGGTCAGATGGGTGTACCAGTGATCGAGATAGACAACGAGATTGTCGTCGGTTTTGATGAATCTAGGCTAAGAGAAACTCTAAGTCTCTAGTAAACTTTATTTTTTCATCAAAATCTTACTGATTTACACAATTGACGTATAAGTCCCGGGCCTTCGAATATAAGTCCAGTAATTAGCATTACAAGATCAGCACCAGCATCAAACTTTGCTTGTGCTGTTTTTGTGGACATGACACCTCCGACTCCAATAATAGTAAATCTATTTTTGTACTTATCTCTAGTATTCCTTATTAGATTTGTTGATAATTCTGCGCAAGCCTTTCCAGATATGCCACCGCAATATTGTAGTGGTGCTTCACTTCGATAATCAATATAGCTGTAGTCTTTGTTTAAGTTTCCTATGATAACTCCCTGCAGACCAAATTTGTCTATGATTACAAGAAGTGAATCAAACTGCTCCCATGATATATTGATAGGCATTTTTACATAAATAGGTTTGGAGCAATTGATTTTCTTTATTTCAATGAGCAACCTCTCCAATAATTCTGGCTTTATGAAAGCCTCACCTCCATAAGCATTCGGACAAGATATATTGAGGGTGTAATAATCTCCAATGTTTTCTTCTACCAATCGTTTCATTGAATAGACATAGTCCTCGATTGCCCCTTCGACTGTAGAAGCATCTTTGCAATTGGTTTTTGCAATAGATATACCTTTTACAAAGTCTGATTTTGGTAACCTCTTCTGACGTTCGATAATAATATCTACACCATCATTACGTAGACCTTTGTTTACAATGATACCTTTCGACTTTGGAAGTCTTGTAAGTCGTGGTTTTGGGTTGCCTTCACATGGCTTCGCAGTAACAGAGCCGATCTCTTCTCCTCCAAGTCCTATATGTGGAAGTATTTGACTTAGATGGCCATTGTAGTCAAAACCGGCCGAAAGTAGAAAAGGTGTCTTATATTTGATCCCATCTACTGTCTTGGATATCTCTCTGCCATGATAACCGTAGACAAAGTCTGTGGCCATTCTACCCAAATAAAAGCTACCCAAAAAACGACCAAAACTAGTCATGAAATCATGAACTAGTTCTGGGTCGAATAGAAAAAATATTGGTTTTAGAAATATCTTGTATATACTCATTTATTGGTTTGAAGCTGGAGTAGTCGTTGCATTCTTGATGTCTTTCTTTTTCTCCTTACCCAAAATCTTGGTTATAGCTTCTGCATCTTTCTTGGCTGTTACTAGGTTTGTTTGTGCGGATTTTATCTTTGCCCTAGCGTCTTTCAAAGCTTTTTGGTTTGATTCCATAACCGTCTTATCTCCTTCGTCTGGCACTAGTTGTGATACGAGTGTTACAGCTGATTGAGCATCGGATTGTGCTTGGACCAATTTTGCTTTGAGATCAGCGAGAGATTTGTTTGCGGATGCGAGATTTTGAGTTGTTATATCTGTTCCTGTTGCAACTTGACCCAATCTATTTTCGAGCTTAGTTGCAACTATATTCATCATACTTACCATCGTTGTCATCCTATCTGCTGAAGCAATAAGACTAAGTTGTGGCATAACCAAGGCATATACGCGATAGTTCTTGGTTATTTTTTCTCTCGATTCCTTGACCACATCTGAAGATGTTGCATTCTCGATAGTACTTTTTAGGTCATTCAATTCAGAAATGACATTACCTATTACTGTAACAATTGTTGTTTTGTCTGTATCACTTACATTTTTGTAGGCCATAACTCTCTCTTTGAGTTTGGTCAAATTTTCAATTCTCTGGTCCAACTGCTTATCTGCAACAGATTTAACTTTCTCGACTTTCTTTTCTTCCTTTCGCTCTTGGAGCTCTTTCTTCGTAGTATCAGTGGTAGAACTGACAACTGCAGAAACTTTGTCTACAGCACTGATAGATATAGTCAATATTAGTGCGAATATTGTTAGGCTTTGTGTTATTTTCATTATATATAAAATATTATTATAAACTTACTTATATAGTCTCTTTCAAACTCTGATCCAAAGTTGCATTGTCGTTACTAAGTTCGTCCATTTGTGCACCGACTGCTTTTAGATCGACATCGAGAGCTTCATTTGATGTATCTGATACATCACTTAGACCTGTACCAGCTGTATTTGGCAATTTTGGAGTCGGAGATGGGCTTACTGATTGTACTGCTACATCAGGGGTTGTTTCTACCGGCTTATCTGAAACGACAATCCAACCTATTACTAATAATACCAAGATTATGACCAATGCTATTCCTGTTTTTGCGGTTGTAGACATTTTGTTAGAATACTTATGACTAATAGATTTATATTATCACAGTCTCGAAAAAAATATATAGCATACCTCCGAAAGTTTTCCACTGTTTTTCCCCTTTCATTATAGACAAAATATTTTTTGGTCACGTGATACAATAGCCCTAATATGGATACAGCTTCACCCTATTTCAAAACGAGAGATCTCAAGATTCCTCCGCATAGTACCGAAGCAGAAAAGGCCTTGTTAGGTTCAATTTTGATACGTGGAGATGTCATGCATGATATAGTCGATATAGTCGCCGAAAGTTCATTCTATTCAAATCAGCATAGGATGATCTGGTCTACACTTCTCGAACTTCACACAAAAGGCTCACCTATCGATATTCTGACAGTATCAGCCAGACTCAAAGAAAAAGAACAGTTAGAGCAGACTGGTGGCATGGCATATCTGAGTGAAGTTATAAACTCTGTACCATCATCAACAAATGCCGACCACTATGCAATGATAGTCGAAAAAAAGCACGGTATGCGTGAACTCTTGAGAGTTTCCGAGCAGATTTCTGGACTTGGCTATGATGAAGATTCAGATCTTCATGAACTTCTCGAAAAGGCAGAGAAAGCCTTGTATAATGTCACAAATAAGACAGGATCACACAAGTTCATTGCTCTCAAAGACACATTGCATGAAGCTTGGGAGCGATTGGATCATTTGCACAAAACAAAAGACGAATTACGTGGTGTGCCAACTGGGTTTGTGGAATTGGACAATAAACTTTCTGGTTTCCAGAAATCTGATCTTATCATTCTTGCCGCCCGTCCTTCTATGGGTAAGACTTCCCTAGCCCTCGATATTGCTCGCAAAGCTTCTGTCAACCACAAAGTACCAGTGGCTATATTTTCTCTAGAGATGAGCTCGCAGCAACTTGTCGATCGTATGCTTGCAGCAGAGTCTCAAGTTGATTCATGGAAGATTCGTACAGGTCACAATTTGTCTGTTGAGGCGGATTTCAAATCAATCGGTGATGCTATAAGTAGACTCTCTGATGCTCCGATCTATATCGATGATGCTCCGGGCAACAATATCCTCAAGATGCGCGCGGTAGCAAGACGTCTCAAAAATGAGAAGGGTTTGGGACTGATCATTGTCGACTATCTCCAGCTGATGTTGCCTACAAATACTCGTAATAGTGACAATATGGTTCAACAAGTTACCGAGATATCCCGATCCCTCAAGAATCTCGCACGCGAACTCGAAGTTCCTGTCTTGGCTCTGTCCCAGCTCTCTCGTGCGGTTGAACAGCGCGGTGGCAAACCACGACTATCCGATCTCCGTGACTCTGGTTCTATCGAGCAGGACGCAGACGTGGTGATGTTCATTCACCGTGAAGCAGACCAAGACCTTGGTGGCAAAAAAGAAGAAGCAGAGATAATGATCGAAAAGCACAGAAATGGTCCGACTGGCGTAGTCAAACTGTACTTCGATAGTAAGAAGACAACATTCATGTCTATCGACAAAGCAGATTTTGGTGGTTTTGAAGGCTAGCTGCCGAGGTTGCACCTCGGCAAATATATGGATAATTTCAGAAAATTAGAAGAAATATTTGCAAAATTCCCCGGCATTGGCCCAAGGCAAGCACGTCGTTTTGTCTATTATATTTTGAGTAGACCAAGTTCTACTGTAAGTGAGCTCATTCACCTATTGGGAGAAGTTCGCAAACAAACTTTCGAATGCAATAATTGTCATAGATTATTCACTACCCCATCTCATGGCAAAAATCTTTGCAATATCTGTAGCGACAAAAATCGAGATACTCGGACTATCCTCATAGTTGCCCGAGACTCAGATTTTGAGACGGTCGAGAAAAGTCGAGCATACAATGGTATGTACTTTATCTTGGGAGGGACTATTCCCATCATGGACAAAGAACCAGAGAAGCGCATACGCCTCGAGGTATTGCTTCATCATATAAAAAGCCTCAAGGATATTAAGGAGATCATCCTCTCTCTCAACACTACTCCTGACGGTGACAATACTGCTGACATTGTAAAAGAGGCTCTAGTCAAAGTTATCAATGCTAATCATACAAAAATTTCCGTTCTAGGCAGGGGCCTCTCGACTGGAGCTGAGCTCGAGTACGCAGATAGCGAGACGATAAAATTCGCCCTAAAAAATAGAAATTAAACTAAGGCGCGACCTCAGTAGTAAAAATGTGGCTCAACGCCGAGGTTGCACCTCGGTAGATTAGTTTAGAGAATCGATCTTGACCTCAACAAAAGGTTGTCGGTGGCCATTTTTCTTGAAATAGCGACTCTTTTGTTTGTAGTGAACAACGGTAACTTTTGGTAGACGGCCAATCTTTGTGATTGTAGCTTTGACTGAAGCGTTCTTGATATAAGGAGTGCCGATACTGGTGTTCTTACCATCATCTACTAATACGACTTTATCAAAAACAACCTTGTCACCCTCCTTACTTGTATCGGAAAGTTTTTCAATAGAAATAACGTCGCCCTTTGAGACTGTGTATTGCTTGCCACCTGTTTCTATTACTGCAAATTCCATAGTATGACATAGTATACAGGTTTTCTTATTTTACGCAATA
>CAYNZR010000011.1:0-14173 GCA_964401785.1 uncultured Candidatus Saccharibacteria bacterium | reverse complement strand
GATTGTAATATCGTAATGAGTACATAATATACCCTATAAGCAAAAATCCCGCAAGTTGGCTCCGAAGAGCCTCCTTGCGGGACGCGTATGAGGTCAAGCCTCATCGGCCAGGTTTGTGACCTAGCCCATGGGACTAGGATTGGCGTCCCAGTCCCTGTACTTGTCTCCAAACTCGACGATAATCTGGTACTTCATGCCGGCGTCGAGATAGAGGTTGAAAAACCGAAAAGCTGTGGTTCCGTAAATCCGCACGGCCTTGCCGTCAGCCAAGGATTTCACGATGATGGAGTCCGGAATGACCCAACGGTCAGTTCCCCAGACTTTCACCGAGAACTCGGCAGTGACCACACCGCCCCTTCCGACCACTTCCAGCAGTGGCACACGTCCGTAGAGGACGCCGTCGCTCTGGTAGAAATTCGAAGTCTGAAGCCAATTCCCCGTAACACAGTCGACGATCTTAACCTCCGACGAGTGTGTCTGATCGAGGTACAGGTTCACCTTGCTATGGGGAACGATTTTTCCGTTGACCAAACTTACCACGCTAACGTTCCCCGAACGATCCGTAACAGTCAGGTATCCCATGCCCAAATGGCTGACGGGAAAATTCCTGATGAGAGAACCATTTCCCTCATTGATGACCATGAAGTCCACCGGAGCGTGACCCCCGTACTGGAGGTCCGTCCAATGCGCTTCGTAACCGATGACTTCATCCGTCACGATATCGATATCCGAGGGAATCCCGACCCAAGGCTCCGTGTTGGAATACAGGGAACCGTTGTCTGCCATCGCAACATCAAAGTATGCCGACCCGTTCAGGAGCACCGCTCCAGAAGTGTCGGAGAACTTGATTTCGAGGCGAATATCGTACTGTCCGTTGATCGCCTTGGCATCGACGGCGAAGGATTGACGCCCGACGATATCGAACAGCTCGACGGCCGAACCGTTGAAGGTGTACCCCATCTTCTCGAGCGCCTCGCGCCCGAAGTGGTATCGATTCCAATCAGCGGGGGTCACGACTGACTCCCCTCCAACCTGAATCATGAGGTTGTCCACCTGCGAAAACAGGTGCTGAATAACCGCCTGACGCCCGAGCACCGCCACACTGAACGGCACCTTGGGATTGCTCCCGGTGTCGGCACCGAAGGTGACGAGACTGACGAAACAAAAAACCAACGACAGAAACCAACGAATCAGAGTCTTCATGCTATTTCTTCTTCCCTTGTTGCCCGACTTCTTTCTTTTATTTTCCGACTACTGGCTATTCGTACCGCTGCCCAGACGAGGGCTAACGGTAAAAGTGATTCGGCGAGAACCACCGGTGCTCGGCGCCGGTTCGGTCGAAACCGAACCCTGTTCCGTCGTCACCGACCCCGTGGTCGGATTGACGGACTCGATCTTGACACCAACGTTGGTGCCAGTCGCCGACGACTTGGTCGGCGACTTAGTGCTCACAACGATCGCAATCGCGAGCACCGTGAGAAGCAAAACCAGACGAGTGAGAAAACTCAGATTTTTCATATGCCTTGGAGTTAACGTCCTACCGCCCCACGAACCCGTGCGTCACCACCTGCGTGGTGACACCAGTCGTCGCGGAGCCTTCCGCGACGTTGTTCTTCGGCCGGATATACATCGCGGCGAAAATAAGAATCACCATCGCGATCAGGGTCATACGACCACTGATCGCCGGAGTCTGCGGAACCGTATCCGCGAAAAGAATCGACTTCCTCATATCTACCTCTCTTTGTTCACCCCTCAAAATCCACACACCATCCTGCACACGCAGAACAGACGCCAACCTTGCGATATGGCCCTTTATGTGGTTTTCAAGGAATGAAATAGGCCATTTGTATTGGCCCGACTGTCCAATACCCTATCATACTATGTACCTGCTGTCAAGTGTCATTTAGAGCTTATAAACGCTAATATATACCAATGAAAAACCTCCTAACTTGGCTATCAAAAAGTAGGTTTCCATACAAACCTCTCATTAATATCGAAATATCTCGATCGAGACTACTTCACAACGCTTCAGAATTCATAAAGATAGCCCCAAACAACAAGATCATCCCCGCCCTGAAAAGCAACGCTTATGGTCATGGAATATTGCAAGTTGCCTCAATATTGGAAACTGCTCGAAGAGAAAACGAGAACTTCAGACGAGCAATCCCCTTCTTTGCTGTCGATTCATATTTTGAAGCGATCAATTTGAGATCAAATAATTTCAAAACTCCACTACTCATCATAGGATATACTCGCCCAGAGGATATCATCAATTCCAATCTAAAAGATATATCTTTTGTCATCACAAGTGTCCAAACTTTGAAGGATATTCGTATGACAAAAAAGCCTATCAGGATTCACATCAAGATCGACACTGGTATGCACCGACAAGGCATATTGCCAAATGAGATAAATGAAGTTTTTTCTATTTTGAAATCAAATCAAAATATTATTCTCCAAGGACTTTGTTCTCACCTCGCTGATGCCGATAGTACGGAACACGACTTTACTCAAGGACAAATCGGGATCTGGAATAATATTGTAAAAAAGTTTGAACAAAATTGTGGGAAAATTGATTATATTCACCTCAGCAATACTCATGGTCACAAATATGCCGATAAAATTTCTTCAAATATCTCACGACTTGGCATCGGTCTCTACGGTTTGACCGAAGACCTTGATAACATAGTCAACCTATCGCCCGTTCTTCAAATGAAAACTGAGATCACAGGCATGAAACAAATTTCCAAAGGCGATTCTGTTGGATATAACCATACTTTTACTGCAAGTACGAACATGAAAATAGCAACCATTCCTGTCGGATATTATGAAGGTCTAGATCGCAGACTTTCAAATGTTGGTTTTGTATTGCACGAAGCAACAGGTAAACTTTGCCCGATCAAAGGCAGAACAAGTATGAATATCTCTACTATCGACATTTCTCATATTCCAAATGCAAAAATAGCAGATAGTATAATTGTTATCAGTAATAATGTAGGTGATAAAAATTCTATATACAACATAGCCAAACTCGCCAACACTATTCCATATGAGATAGCTATACACATCCCTGAACATCTCAAGAGAACGGTTGTAGAATAAAAAGACTTGACCCCGTTGTTGAGCGGGGTCGAAGCTTGCAGACTGCACACAATCAGCCGATGCAGTCGTGTATCAGGACATCACTACATTTGAATGTAATTAGTTCATACAAACCATTCGGATCGAATACAAGATCGGAATTTGAATACAAGTAACTGAGAAGACCGTTAGCCACCAAAACCGTGATTTTATCTTCTTTCCTCTCGTACTGAACGAAAGCGCACAAGATACTCACTCTCGGGAGTCCAGGATGTTTATCCACCAGAATGATGATCTGCTGTGGTTCCAGTTCCCAAGGCTGTAAAGTGAACCGTTGTTGTTTCGAAACACGATCGATTGCTTTTGTATCATGTCTCATTGTTCCTCCGATGTTATCATATAGTTATATTATAGTTGTGTCAAAAAGTGCCTTGCTCCACGCACAAATTAAAAACCGCATAGCGGTTTTTAATTTGTGCGTAGGGAGGGATTTGAACCCCCGTAGCCCATAGGGCGATGGATTTACAGTCCATTGCAATTGACCGCTCTGCCACCTACGCTTTCAACTAGCTAGATGATTGTAGTATTTTTTTGTACTTTTGGCAACGAATAAAGTGGCATTATCGGATCAGACGATCACTCTGGCTCTACAGAGATCCTTGATCTCGACAATGACCTGTTCGAGAGATGTCGAAGCTTTGACTAGATATTTGCTTGCCCCTAGAGACTTTGCCTTGTCTATATCGGTAACCTTACTTAGATTTGACAAGATCATCTTTGGGACGTTCTTGAGACTATCGTTGGCTCTCAAGGCTTCCAAGATTTCGAAACCGTTCATCCCCGGCAAGATGAGATCAATGATGATAACATCAGGCTTCATAGTCTTCACTGCCTCTATTGCCCCTTCTCCGTCTTTGACATGTGTCAAATCAAAACCAGAAGAGACTATCTTTTTTTCCAAAATATTACCAATAAGGCGATCGTCCTCAATCCACAAAATCTTCTTCTTTTGACTTGGCATCTTTGACTGATTTGAATTTGCAATTTCTGACATACCATATCCAAAATAGTCATTGACCTTTTGTGCGATATCTACGGACTTTGTATTTAGAGAAATAATAACTTCCGAGACACTATTTGGTGGAATATTGCGCATATTGATAGCGACTCCCTGCATAGACAATAGAAAGACTGGGATCTTTGCGAGAAGTGGCTCGGCTTGAATTTTATTCAAAACAGAATAGCCATCAGTATCAGGTAGAGAGATATCCAACAAGATGAGGTGAGGCAAAGTATCGAATATACCTTTGAGACCTTCTTCACCACTTCCGTACAAAGAGATATGGTTGTAATGATCTTTTTTGAGAATCTCAACGATATCCTGACCAACAGATTGATTACCCTCGATAATTAATATTTTTTGATTTTTTTCCATACCACTATGGTCAAATTGTATCACATTTTTGATTTTGTCTTGTCCACCTGCTTTTCGAAAGCCAATATCTCATCCCTTATGAGAGCGGCAGTCTCAAAATCGAGTATTTTGACGGCCTCTGCCATCTGTTCTTCTTTGACTTTGCGGAATTTGACGGGATCGGTGATCAATTGACCATCAATTCTCATAAGTTCACTCACCGCTTTGTCATGTTCTGTACGCAAATGATCGGTTATGTCATGAATATTCTTCTTTATTGTTGTTGGTGTTATACCATTCTTTTCATTATACTCAACTTGGATTTTTCTCCTTCTATCAGTCTCTTTGATCGCTCGATCGATCGAACCAGTTATATTGTCTGCATAGAGGATAACTCTACCGGCTGAGTTTCTGGCGGCACGTCCAATAGTCTGGATCAAAGATGTTTCTGACCGCAGGAAACCCTCTTTGTCTGCATCCAAAATACCGATAAGTGACACTTCAGGCAAATCCAATCCTTCACGAAGTAGATTGACCCCTACCAAACAGTCATATTTACCTCTACGAAAATCTGTCAAAATAGTAATCCTATCAATAGTCTTTATATCACTATGCAGATATTCGGCTTTCATCCCTTTCTCTTTTAGAAATTCAGACAAGTCCTCAGCCATTTTCTTGGTCAATGTCGTAGCCAAAACTCTATCTCCTTTTTTTATAGCCTTCTCAGCTTCATCAATAAAATCAAAGATTTGTCCCAGGTATTTACCATTTTCTTTGATCGGTTTTATATCGACTATAGGGTCGACAAGCCCCGTTGGTCGGATGACTTGTTCGGCAATCTGTTTGCTATTTTCGTATTCGTAGTCACCAGGGGTAGCCGAAGTGAAGACTATTTGACCAACTCTTGCCAAGAATTCTTCGAATTTGAGAGGGCGATTGTCTTTTGCAGATGGCAACCTGAAACCGTGTTCTACCAATGTTTCTTTGCGTGAAGCATCGCCAGCGAACATTCCTCGAAGCTGAGGGATGGCTACATGCGACTCATCTATAACTGTCAGGAAATCTGGACTTCCATCGGCCTTATGAGGAAAATATGAGAGTAATGTATCCGGTGCTTCACCAGGCATCTTGCCAGAAAAATGTCTCGAGTAATTTTCTATGCCATTTGTATAACCTATCTCTTTTATCATCGAAAGGTCGTACTTGACTCGACGTTTCAATCTTTCAGCTTCGAGTATCTTGCCCTCTTTTTCCAAAACTTTGAGCCTATCAGCAAGCTCTGCTTGAATAGTTTTTACAGCTTTCTCACTTTGTTCACTACTACTAATGAAATGTTTGGCTGGGAAAATATATACATGTGATGACTCTAAATTGCGTACAGCACGAGAAACAGGATCGAGCTCCACTATCGCTCCGATCTTGCCACCGTCAAATTCGATACGATATATTGTTTTCTCATTGACTGGCATGACTTCAAGATTGTTGCCGAGAGCGCGAAATTGACCAGATTTGAGATCGGCATTTGTACGAACAAAATGTATATCAATCAATCTCCGAATGAGTTCCGAGCGCGACAGTTCCATTCCTATAGAAATTTTCAAATTTACCTTTTCATATTCTTCTGGACTACCCAAACCATAAATACAAGATACTGATGCAACGATGATGACATCTTTGCGAGTAAGAAGCGCCTGTGTCGAAGCGTGACGCAATCGCTCGATCTCTTCATTGATCATTGCCTCTTTTTCGATATATGTATCAGTGTTTGGAATGTATGCCTCAGGCTGATAGTAGTCATAATATGAGACGAAATAATGAACGGCATTATTTGGGAAAAATTCCTTGTACTCCTGAGCGAGCTGAGCAGCGAGAGTTTTGTTGTGCGCTATCACTAGTGTTGGTTTGCCAACTTCCGCAGTAACATTTGCCATAGTAAAAGTCTTACCAGAACCAGTCACACCCAAAAGAGTCTGTTTGTCAAAAGATTTGTTGATACCCTCAACCAGAGTTTTGATCGCTTTGGGCTGATCTCCCGCAGGCAAAAAGGCATTGTTTATTTGAAATAATTTGCTAGAAGGGCTTTTTTGCTTGCTCATTGTATTTAAATTTATAGCACAGATTTGAGGTCTTGGCACGGAAAATTATGGTTCAATAGCTTGGAAACACCCTACTCATTACACAGAAAAAAAGATCAACAATAATTTTTATAAAATGAAAAAGTTAACCCATCACTATTATACAAAAGAAAAGGGGGGCGGATCTGCGGAATCCACCCCCCCCAACACACCCAACCACCGAAATCTGCTATAAGTATACACTATCTGCAGAATTTGTCAATACCCAGCAATATTTCAAGGTGTACAATCAGAATACCCCTAATATATCCTTATTTCTGGGCATATTTTGAAACATTCGCAACCATACCTGCGATAGATAGAGTGAGAATGAGAGCAGTACCACCGTGACTGACGAAAAGTAACGGCAAACCCGACAATGGCAACAAACCAAGCATTGCTGAGATATTCATGAATGATTCTGAGACAATGAGGATACCGATACCCATTACAAGTAGACCAGCAAAGATATCTGACGACCTATTCCCTATTCGGAATATACTCACCAACAGTAATGCGTACATAATTATTAGAATGAGACCTCCTATAAATCCGAATTCTTCTGCAGCAACAGCAAAAATTGAATCATCAGTCGGCTGAGGTAAGTAACCGAATTTTTGGATACTCTGTCCGAAACCACGACCGACCAATTCACCCGAACCTATGGCAATGAGCGATTGATTGATCTGATAACCAGAACCTTGAGTATCGGCACCTCTGTTGATATATGTTTTCAAACGATCAAGTGCATATGGTCTAACTGCTATTACAGCGCCAACCAATGTCAACATGAGCAAAATAGCCAAGATTACAAATCGAAATCTCATGCCGGCGATATACATCATGACGAGTCCAGTACCAGCAATGATAACCAGAGTATCCGTATCTCTCTGACTAAGGAGAAGCAAACTCAATATACCCACGATAACCACGTATGGCATGAAGCCGTATTTGAATGTTGCGATTTTGTCTTTTACCGCATAAGCCCACGCTGAAAGATAAATAATAAAAGCAATTTTCAAAAGTTCAGATGGTTGAAATGTAAAGAAACCCAAAGAGATCCACCTTGAAGCACCATTAAAATGAAAAGTTATACCAGGAATAAAAAGAAGTAAATTTACCAAAACAGCACCTATCAAGATGAGCAGGGCAGAACTTCTAAGCCATGAGTATGGTAATTTTGAAAAAATAAAAAATCCGATAATTCCCAAGACAAGACTGATGCCTTGCTTGGTGGCAACCATACCAAAACTTGCCCCACCTTGAGCCAGAAGACCCAAAGATGCTGACAAGAAAATAATAAATCCCGCCAGAGTCAATACAAAAACAGATATCAAGAATAAACGATCAATTTTTCTTGGTAGTGGTGACATCATTATTAGTTGATTTTATCTGACTTTTTGAAAGTCTCAATCTCTTCCCTTACTTGATTGTACTCCGGCAAATCTGTAACCTTGCTGACACCGAGATGCGACAATAAAGCCAATGTTGGTTTGTACAGAAAAATCCTAGCATCTCCAGGATTTTCTATTCGCTCTACCAGGCCACGCACCAATAAATTGCGAATAATAAACTGCGAATTGACTCCTCTTATATAATCAATCTCAGATCGCGAAATAGGACCCTCATAAAGAATGATGGACAAAGTCTCCAATCCAGCTTTACCCAAATCACGACCAATCTCTTCTTTTGTGACTTCTTCTATAAGTGATGAGTATTCTTTCGCAGTTCCTAGCATTACTTCATTTTCATCGCGAACCAAAGTAAGTCCACTACCCTTCAATTTTATTTCCAATTCATCTAGTCCAGCGTTGATCTCCTTTTGATCAGTCTTCAATAGTTCTGCCAACTTTTTGATGCTGACCGGCTCAGCTTTCCAAAACAACAAAGCTTCTATTTTTGGACATAGATTCATAGAGTTATTATACACCATAGTGTTTGGAGATGTCAGACATCTACATATATATGTTACACATAGAATTACTGCAAAGCGTTTACTTTCTTAATTGTAGCCGGACCAAAATACCCAGTTCCTTTGGTAAGACCATTAGGTATAAGGATATCCTTTGCATAATATTCTTGAAACTTGATAAGGGCTTTTTGCGTAGCTGGGCCAAAAAATGCTGATTCTTTTCCCTTGGAGCCAGTACCAATGGTAGAAACGATAAATCCTTGATTATTAAGAAAGATTTGTAGGTTTTTGACGTCTGTACCAGTAGAACCCAGAGTTAAATTTTTAGAAAATATTATTTTATTACTTGTTAAATTTCGACAATCATTTGAAAGAATTTGACTTTGAGGTGCTAATCGATATTTTTCGACAGCCTTCTTTGTAAGTGGACCATAATAGCCGGTATTGTTTCCGGCAGACAAAAAGCCTGACTGAATTAAATTATTCTGAAGTTCAACAACTTTCGAACCCTTCGAACCATATGTCAAATTTAGAATTTCTGTATGTATTACTATTTTATATACTACTTTTGAACTTGGACAAGAGCGATCTACTATTTTTTGCGCTACCGTAGGCGTGAATGTTCCAACCGAGGATACTGCGCTGGAATTTCCAGTGCCACCTCCAGATACACCAGAACCAGATGAACCAGAACCTGAGGCCGGACCCGAACCCGGTGGAGCAGACGAGCTTGGTGTTGGAGTGGGATTTGAGGGAGCTGACGTCGGTACAACATTTGATATACTTACACTAACAGGCGCTGAAGTCTGTGAATTACCTGCAATATCAATAGCTATGGCAGTGAGAATATGAAGACCATTTATTGCTCCGGAAGTATTCCAAGAACCCGAATAAGGTTCAGCCGTCAATTCCTGTCCCAAATTCAAATTATCCACTTTGAATTGAACGCTGTATATACCACTTGTAATTTGACCGTTTACTACTGGATCATTTACATTTGCAGAAATGACTACGCTGTTTGAAATAGTAGAATTATTTACCGGAGTATTTATTGAAATTATCGGGGCTGTGGTATCCGATGCACTAGGAGTAGGCACGGAACTCGAGACTAGACAATTTGGTAACTGATTTCGGTCGTAACAATATTTTGCAGGAATATCATTTACCATACCAGAAATGTCAGGTCCGATCGGTGGCCATATCAAATTCCCAAACCAAGAAGGCTTCAATGAAAGATAAAGTGATGGAGGCAAACTGTTTGATGACGGCACGTTGACTCCGTTAGAAATTTCTGAGCCATCCCATTTGGTAGTGTTATTTCTGTAATCAAAATTACCCCATCTTACAAGAGTACTTTTGACTTTAGTATCAATCCAACCGGGAGCATTACCTTGTGATGCATTGAAGACAGTAGTACACCCAGAATCATACCAATATTCACCAATATTATTACAAAAGCCATTATTACCCATATTAGGATAACCAAATCTATATATTGTTTGAGTCTGAGGATAAAGCGGAGTACCGCTCATTTCATATGATGTAGGAGCCCAACTGGAACTACCGAAAATGTTACCAACTAAATTGAAATAGTATGAATATCTTGTAAGATCGACCACTATTCTATTCCCCGTCTTATTTTGATCAGAATTTTTGCCACTGAGATAATTCCTAAATAATGTCTGATGACTAGCCGAACCATGATAGCCATCACTTTGAAACTCCGTTGAATAATTACCTTCCCACAAATCCATCATTCCATGTTCGCCATGATTTGCATTGAAATCTGGAACATTATAATTTGGCCAGGAATCAAATCGAGTATTCTTTGCATAATTATACGCAAATACGCCACCCGTATCACCTTCCAAAACAATAGCATTTCTCAAACCAGAAAAAACATTATTTTCGACAAGTAAGCCAGTCGAAGCCGAACCATTTGGCCAACCACCTTGTGTCAATATTCCATAACCATCAGAACTTGATAGAGAATCGTGAATATATGAGTCACGAATTTCTGATCTTAAGACCATAGTGATATTGATCATTGAATTTCCAATACCACCAGAAAGTTCAACATTTTTTACCCACAAACCATATCCATAGGCATAATTTATCATTGTCCCGCCGTAACTCGAATTTGGTTTTATAGATAAATCTTCGATACCAACTAACCTTACTATGGGATAAAGACTATATTTAAATCTAGGGTTATTGGTAAAATCCCAAATCAGAGGATCTTCAAAACTAATCGTATTGCCATTGACTGCAGTAACCATTAAATACTGGCCATGATTATCTTTATTATTCCACCTAGACCAATAAAAATCAGAGTCATTTGTCTGATATAGAGAAATTATTGAACCAACCTGTATTCCAGATGCATTACTCACTACTATAGAAGTTGAACCTTTTGTTGATCCACTAGTAATTGTTCTTTCTGCAGAAAACGAATTACTACCAGACGTGATTCCTGTCCAACCGCTTGGAATCAAAATAGTTTTATCTGTGCCAGAGCCTCTCAATGTGACATTTTTTATGGTTTTCTTATCATTAAAACTTATAGGTTTACTCAAGATGAAACTTCCCTCAGGAATCTGAACATATGTATCTTCTGGTGCTGAATCAATAGCATTTTGAATCAAGGAGGCAGAATCAGTTGTACCATTTTTGTAGTCCGCCGATGCATTTTGAAGTGCTAAACATGCTGTTGCAAGACATTTTGTTGGTCTGATTGGAATACCACCTGGTACACCAACATGTCCAGACCAATTTATTGTTCTTTTGGAACTATAAAGATTTGAAATAATATCTCCAGAAACAGGTAAAATTGTTGGGGTAGGCGTTGGTGTTGGGGTTACAGTTGGAGTTGCTGTCGGAGTAGGAGTAGGAGTAGGAGTAACAACAATGGAAGGTGTTGGAATAGGGGTCGATGTAGGTGTAGGTGTTATGGTAGGAGTAGGCGTTGGATTTGGAGTAGAAGTTTGTGAAGGTCCAGAATAGTTGTACAAATCTATAATTTCAGAAGAATTCAAAGCACGCTTGTAAATCCTTAGATCATCGATTGAACCATTAAAATAGCTGAAGTACGGACCCGAACCAATAACTGTGACGGTTGTACCAACTTCAGGAACACCACTACTTGATGGACCCGCTACCAAAACACCATTTTTGTATGCTGAAGTATTACCGTCGCTATTTCTAATAATAGTAATCAATACCCAACTATTATTATCTGAAACAGAAAATGGTACAACAAGACTTGTATATTTATCACTAACAAATATCAATCTCTGATAATTCTCTTGTAAATATAAATTTGTTGATCCGTTTGTAATAATCCCTTCATTTGTTCCACCTAAAAGATTTTTTATCCAAAAAGAGATAGTGATTGTGCCAATACCCAATACATCTGAAGATAATCTGAGCTCATCATTTGACCCATCAAGAGAGATGGCATAATTTCCAATTTTTCCGGCGACAAACGATGCCCCACCGTTCAGAGTTCCAGATACTGACCCATTACTATCATTTGTTACATTTCCACTACCTTCGTCAAAGGTGTAGTAATTGGATAATTCATTTGATATTGATGATCCAACCTGAGCTACCTGAGATTGACTATTCTTCTCTAACTTAGAAGTTTTGAAAATAAATACTGCCAAAATAGGCAATATAAGTAACATTAACAAAGCTAATAATTTTGCCTTATTCACAATATAATTATACACCATAATGTTTGCATATGTGCAGATCATTTTGCCAATTTAGCCTATTTAGCCGAATTCCAATCACTTGGGCACTTCTAACCACATGGACTAGGATGTGCACCTAATGTACTAATATCTCGGCACTCCTATCTCTCTAGTCTCCATGACAATATCTCCAAGATGATCCTCTTGACTAGCTTGCACGATGCCTTGCTTCACGAGCTCAAGCATTGCCAAGAAACTGACAATAACATTGACCTTATTCTCTTTGTGCTCCTTGGTAAACTCTTTGAAACTGATTCGCAAATGATTGCTAATCCTGGTTGTGAGAGTACCGATCATGGTCTCCAGACTTATTACTTTTTTTAATAATACTTTCGGTGCATTATCCTTTTTTGGGAGACGATTAATGAGATCTTTGAGGACATATAGAGCTTTCTCTAGATTGAAATCAGGCTCGGGAGTAAAAACTGGCTCAATCGGCCGTGTTTGTGATTGCAAAAAAATAACTTCCTCACCGAACATTTTTTCAACATTTTGACTTGCCTCTTTGATCCTCTTGTAGATCTTGAGCCTAGTCTCCAAATTGCGAATATCACCCTGCTCCTCTTCTGTCAGTACCAAACTTGGTAAAAGAGATTTTGATTTTATAAGTAATAAAGTCGAAGCCACCAAGATAAAGTGAGCCGATTCGCCTATAGCTATATCACCCATGTTCTTTATATGTTCAATAAAGTCGTCAGTCACTTGCGCCAAGGAAATATCACTTATGAAAAGTTTTTTCTTTTCAATAAGTTCTAGCAACAGGTCCAGAGGACCTTCGAAGCTTTGAGTTTTTACTGTAAATGACATGATTAAAGAACGCCAATTTTTTCTTTTACTTCACGCAACTTTGCACCTGCAATTTCATTTGCTTTTTTAGCACCACCCATCAAGACCTCTTTTACAAAATCAGGATTTTTGGCTAATTCTTCTCTCCTATCTCGCAATGGTCGAATGAAATTTTCCAAATCCTCCACGAGTGCATCCTTGAGAATCTTGTACTTTCCTGAATTTTCCTCGTATAACTTCTTCAGTTCACTTTCTGTGCGGACCAGTTTGTGAATAGCATAGACATTTTCGGGAATTCCCGCACCAGAATCTGTCACAATACTCATTACCAACTTTGTAATCTCATCTTTTGTAGCGAAAAGTGGAATTGTATTGTTGTAACTCTTGGACATTTTCTTGCCATCAGTACCGGGAACAGTTGCAACGTGTTCTAGGATGATAGGTTCTGGAAGTTTGAAAGTTTCGCCGAAAATATGATTGAATTTTTCCGCAATATCACGCGCATACTCTATGTGTTGCTTTTGATCCTGACCGACTGGCACAACATCAGTGTTGTATAGCAAAATATCTGCTGCCATCAATACTGGATAATTGAATGTGCCAACATTGATCTCTTTGTTCTTTGCCTCGGCATCCTTGAAGGCATGCGCGCGCATCAGGTATGGCATCGTAACTATGGTGTCAAAGATCCAAGCGAGCTCGGTGTGAGCAGAGACGTCGGATTGTTTAAACATTATCGACTTATTTGGATCGAGACCTATTGCCAAATAATCCAAAACCAAATCTTGAGTCAACTGTTTCAATTCTTCTCTATTTTGAATCAAATTTAGAGCATGATAATCAGCGACGAATAGATGACAATCATAATCGCCAGTATTTTGGAGGTCAACAAACTGCTTCATCGCCCCGAAATAATTACCGATATGCGGACGGCCTGTTGGTTTAACGCCGGAAAGAAGGATTTTTTGCATAGAGATAGTATAACAAAAAGATCTACAGACTAGAAGTCTGTTATTTAACTAATTATAGATATCAAATACTGACTATTGACAACTTAACACAATATCTGTATATTATATGCAGTGTGGCTGGGTTCGATCTCCCGCCAGTC
>CAYNZR010000010.1:0-14925 GCA_964401785.1 uncultured Candidatus Saccharibacteria bacterium | reverse complement strand
ACCCTATATACAAGCAAGGGGATGAGGGTGTAATGCAGTAATTGGTAAAAATAGAGTTTTGATATAGAATGGCAACATGAAAAATAATAATGAAAGCAATGTAATGGAAAATGTCATCTCTCTTGCCAAAAGACGTGGATTCATCTTCCAAGGCTCAGAGATCTATGGTGGTCTTGCCGGTACTTGGGACTATGGTCCTCTAGGTGTCTCCCTCAAAAACAACATTAGACATCTTTGGTGGAAAAGATTCGTCCTAGATAGGGAAGATATGTTTGGTTTCGATGCTTCTATCTTGATGAATCAAAATGTCTGGAAAGCTACTGGCCATGCCGAAGGATTCTCTGATCCATTGGTAGAATGTGCAAAATGCAAACACCGTTTTCGTGCCGATCAACTCGAAGACAAAAAGAAATGTCCTGATTGTGGTGGGGCACTGGGCCAAGAAAAACAATTCAATATGATGTTTGAGACACATGTCGGCGCGACTCAAGATGAGAATTCACTTTCATATTTGCGTCCAGAGACCGCTCAGGGGATGTTCGTAAATTTCAAAAATATTTTGGATTCTCAACATCCAAAATTGCCTTTTGGTATGGCTCAAGTGGGCAAGGCTTTTCGTAATGAAATTGCTCCAAGGGATTTCCTATTCCGAGCAAGAGAGTTTGAACAGATGGAAATAGAATATTTCGTTCATCCTGACAATTGGCAGGATACTTTCAATAGTTTTGTAAAAGAAGTTCATTCTTTTATCAAAGATATCGGACTTACAAAAGAAAAGCTTCACGAAAATGAGATTAGCGAAGCGGATCGTGCATTTTATTCAAAGCGAACTATCGATTTTGAATTTGATTTTCCATTTGGTCGCAAAGAATTATACGGCCTCGCTTATCGTACAGATTATGACCTCAAGAGACATTCTGAATGGAGCAAAGTTGACCTTTCTTATTATGATGAAGAAAAGAAAGAAAGATTCATTCCACATTGTATAGAACCATCGTTTGGCCTAGATCGTACAGTCTTGGCAGTACTTTGTGATGCTTATAGAGAAGAGGGGGATGGTGAAGAGACAAGAGTCTATCTCAAGCTCGATCCCAAAGTTGCTCCATACAAGGTTGCTGTTTTTCCATTACTTCGCAATAAGCCAGAATTGGTAGCAAAAGCCGAAGAGATCTATAAAATGATAAAGAAGGTTATTCCAGAAGTTATTTTTGATGACAATGGTAATATCGGCAAGCGCTATCGCCGTCAAGATGAGATCGGTACGCCTTATTGTGTCACTGTCGACTTCGAGACTATCGAAAAGGGTAATGGAGTCACTATTCGAGATAGGGATAGTGGTAAACAGGAGAGGGTGGCTATCGATGATTTGGTGGCTAGAATAAAGGGTAGTTTGTAGATAAAAGGTGTATAACAGGTAGTTAATTAGCTATTGACAAATAGCTAATTTGGTGTATAATTATCTATGAATAGATCTTGATATGGACCTGTCTGCTGAACACTCTGGTGTTGTAGATTGGTAGATATTGAGATTTGAAGGTAACTGTTCCTTGATATGAACTTCACGTTCTTGGTTCTCTTCCTCACCTTTCTCTTTTCCGTCGCAGTCGGAGCGATCGTGCTCCGGTGGCTTCAGGCGGGTGGGAAAACGGACGGAAGGGTTTCGACTCGTCAGACGGTGTTGACGACCTTGGAGTACTACGGGGTTCTGGCTGTCGTCTTCATCTCGGGCTATTGTGGCCCCGTCACCTGGACTGCCAGGTGGGAGGAAGAGCGGTTTTTTGAAAAAGGGGTGACGGTCACCTCTGTCCGTGAGTTGCCCTCGGGGCGACTCAACGTCTACTGTGAGTTAGTAGACGGATCAAAGCATTGTTTCCTCGTTGATCCGTGGACGAGGAAGACTATCTCAGGCGTCCGGATTCCGGACGACATCCAGCTCTGAACAGAGCCGAGTTGTAAGACTCGCTAAAGCTTACAGACCGCGTCTCGGTGACGCGGTTTTCTTTTTATAAAAATTACATTAAGCAATATTATTTATCTTCTCGTAAGTTGTTTTTGTTTTTTGTTGTAATAAAATTCTAAGACCCAACAATACTAATTTTTTAATTTAATTTATGAACAATAATATCAACAAAGGAAAAAATCTTACACTCGATGATGTTGCGGTAATGCTCCAAAATGGTTTTGATGATATGCTTCGCAATTTTGATAAACTTCTGAAAAGAATGGACAAAATTGCATCTAAGTCAAATTCTTCTGAGAAGAATGCAAATTAACCCCCACCTGTGCTAAAGTTGCTGTATGAAATTTAACAAAAAAACCTTAGATAATGGTCTTCGAATAATAACGGTACCGATGACAGACAATCCATCGGTTACAGTCTTGGTCATGGTTGAGGCAGGCTCAAAATACGAAAACAAAGAGACTAGTGGACTATCGCATTTTTTGGAACATATGGTTTTCAAGGGTACTCCGAAGAGGCCAAAAGCTATCGATATCTCAAAAGAGCTTGATTCCATAGGTTCGCATTACAACGCTTTTACTTCTCAGGAATTTACAGGCTATTATGCAAAAGCAGACAAAAGACATCTCGATAAGATCATTGATGTTGTCTCAGATATGTATAACAATCCTCTTTTCGATGAGGAAGAAATAAAAAAGGAGAAGGGAGTTATCGTAGAAGAGATAAGAATGTATCAAGATTTGCCACAACAGCATGTCCAAAATATTTTTATGGAATTGTTGTATGGTGACGTACCAGCTGGTTGGAATATTGCTGGAACCGAACAAAATGTAAAATCGTTCAATAGAGAGCAGTTTATAAAATATCGAAACGAACATTATTTGGCCAGTTCGACTGTGGTTATAGTTGCTGGATCTTTTGGTGAAAAAGAAACAATACAGAAAATAGAAAATGCTTTTGAAAATATCGGAACAAGCAAAAAATCTGGCAAAGAAAAAGTTATCGACAAGCAGAGTGAGCCAGCGGTAAGGATTGAAGCAAAAGATACAGATCAGACACATCTCGTTATCGGTGTGAGGACTTTTCCTATTACCGATAAACGCATCCCTTCAATGTTGGTTTTGTCTACTATCCTCGGTAGGGGTATGAGTTCAAGATTATTTTCAAAAATGCGTGATACTTTGGGTATTTGTTATTATGTTCGAACAGAACACAATCCATTCACTGATCATGGTTATTTATCTATCTCAGCCGGTGTCGATAATACTCGCGTAGAAGAGGCTGTTGTAGGTATCATAGAAGAATGTGAGAGGTTGAAAGTTGAGTCTGTAAATCTTGAAGAATTACAAAAAGCCAAAGATTACATAGCTGGTACGACAATGTTGGAGCTGGAAACTTCCGATGCGAGGGCAGAATATTGTGGTTATCAGGAGGTGATGAAAAGAACTATTGATTTGCCTGACGATATTATAGAAAGGGTCAACGCCGTGACATCCGATGATGTCCAGAATCTCGCAAAAGAAATCTTCATCAATGAACAATTGAATATGGCCTTGATAGGACGTTTCAAAGATGAAAACTTATTGAAACAAAAGTTATCTTTCAAATAGTTATTGACGAAATAACTGTGCTACAATCTGTTTATGAATAATGCTAGGGATATCAATATATCTATAAATACTAGTACTATTGTCCGGTTTTTCATTGTATCAATTTTATTATTCTCTTTGTATTACATGTCTGATGTGGTGCTCGTCGTGGTCACTGCTATCGTCATCGCTTCTGCTATCGAACCGGTCATTAGAAGATTGGTGAGATATAGAGTTAATAGGATCATATCAGTCATTTTGGTCTACATAGTTATCGTGGCAGTGCTTTTTGAATTGTTCATGTTCTTCATACCTTTGGTTATGAATGATGCAGCGACATTCCTCGGTAGTCTTCCGAAGACAATATCAGTTCAGTCTTTATCTCATCCTATAGCAAGTCTAAGTGGTCAAAATGTCATAACGCCGATTGATACTCATACTATTTCTATTTCTGATTTGGTCAACAATCTCCGTTCTCTAATAATAGGAACTAGTGACAATGTTTTTGAAACTGCAACCGTGATTTTTGGTGGTTTCTTTTCTTTTATTATAATACTCGTCTTGTCATTTTATCTGGCTATGAAGACCGATGGTGTGGGGGAATTTTTGAGGATTGTTGCTCCTGTCAGGCATCATGACTATATAATCGATCTTTGGAAAAGATCTCAAAGGAAAATAGCTCTATGGCTTCAAGGTCAGATCGTCTTGGGTCTCATTGTCGGGGTTCTGGTATATTTGGTTCTAGTGATTGTTGGCGTGCCTTATGCTCTCATGCTCGCTGTTTTGGCTGGACTTCTCGAGATAATCCCAGTTTTCGGGCCGATCATTGCATCTATTCCTGCAATTATTCTAGCCTTTTCATACAATGGAGTCGGAACTGGTATCCTGATTTTAATTTTGTATTTCATCATTCATCAGCTCGAAAGTCAGGTATTCTATCCTCTCGTAGTAAAAAAAGTCGTTGGTATTTCACCAATTCTAGTTATTATTGCTCTTATTGTGGGAGCAAAGCTTGCCGGTGTTATCGGTGCTCTCATTGCAGTGCCACTTGCTGCAGCTTTTATGGAATATGTGAATGATATTGAAAAAGACAAAAAGGCAGAAGTTGCAGATAGGGCGACGACCGCCAAGCTAGATTTTTGATTTTTACGATGTTGCCAGTATCGCGTTTGCACTGTAAACTAACTTTCAATGAATAAATCATTTTATATAACAACCACATTGCCATATGTCAATTCGGATCCACATGTTGGTTTCGCGATGGAATTGGTCCGTGCTGATATTATAGCCAGATACAAGAAAAATGAAGGTTATGAAGTATTTTTCAACACTGGTACCGATGAACATGGTGTCAAAATCTATCGAAAAGCAAAAGAGCAGGGTATAGATACTCAAGCTTATGTCGACCAATATGCTGAGAAATTCAAAAACCTGATACCTTTACTTGGTATTTTGTCTGAAACAAATTTTATTAGAACTACCGATCCTCATCATATCGAAGCAGCTCAAGAATTTTGGAATTTGGCCAATAAGAACGGCCTCATTTATAAGAAAAATTATTCAATCAAATATTGTGTCGGATGTGAATTGGAGAAGACAGAATCAGAATTGATCGATGGCAAATGTCCACTTCACCCATTGCAAGAACTGGAGATAATAGAAGAAGAGAATTATTTCTTTAGATTTAGTATATATCAAAAACAGCTTTTGGATCTTTATAATAATGAGTCTTTCGTCGTCCCAAAAACTAGATTAAATGAAATTCGCGCTTTTGTAGAAAGGGGGCTAGATGATTTTAGTATTTCTCGTTTGGCAAGCAAGATGCCTTGGGGAATACCTGTTCCTGGAGATGGTAGTCAGGTGATGTACGTCTGGTTCGATGCTCTAGTAAACTACATCTCTGCAACTGGTTGGCCTTCTGATGCCGATAATTTTCGTCGACGCTGGATCGAAAGTGGAGGAGTAGTCCAATATTGTGGAAAAGACAATCTTCGCCAACAGGCTGCAATGTGGCAAGCGATGCTCATGGCGACAAAGTTACCACCATCAAAACAGATCATCATCGATGGATTTATTACGGGTGAAGGCGGTGTCAAAATGTCAAAATCTCTCGGTAATACTATCGATCCTTATGAAGTTGTGAAGACTTTCGGAAAAGAGGCATTCCGCTATTATGTTGCAAGGGAACTTTCACCATTCGAAGATAGCCCATTTACTATCGATCTATTTAGAGATGCTTATAATGCTCATCTTGCCAATGGTCTCGGTAATCTTGTCTCAAGAGTAATGAAAATGGCAGAGGCAAATCAGGTTACCTATGACAAGGTTGTCGAAGAATCTTTGGTACAGACAGAAGAATTGATCCATATCTATCGTGCATATAGTGAGGGTTTTGCAAATTACAATTTGGAACAGGCTTGTGATGCTGTTTGGGAGGTTGTGACTGCTTCTGATAAAATTATTCAAGAGAGACAGCCATTCAAGAAAATAAAAACAGACGCAGATGGTGGCAAAAACGACATCAGAGAATTATTGGCAAGACTAAACGTAATAGCAAAATTGCTTGAGCCTATTTTGCCGGATACATCAAAGATTATTTTGGATCTTATTTCAAAAAATAAAATGCCAGAGACACCACTTTTTGTTCGAAAATAATGCAGTACATAGATATTCATGGTCATATAAATTTTTCCGCTTTCGATAGTGATCGAGATGAAGTTATCGACCGTGCTTCAAAGAATAGTGTAGCTATTGTTACAGTCGGCACTCAGTTTGAGACTTCTTCGACCGCTCTTGCTATTGCAAAAAAGCATGATTTTGCTTATGCCGTAGTGGGTCTCCATCCTATCCATACATCAAAATCTCATCACGACGTTGCCGAACTAGGTGAGGGTAACCGTGAGTTTACATCAAAAGGTGAGGTGGTTAATTTTGAAAAATATATCATTCTAGCCAATGATAATAAGACAATAGCGATAGGTGAATGTGGGCTCGATTATTATCATAATGACGAGGAGTCAAATCAAAAACAAGTCCAAGCTTTCGTCTCTATGATCGATCTTGCAAATCTGGTTCGCAAACCACTAATGTTACATTTGCGAAGTGGTTCTGGGAAATCTGCTTACAAAGAAGCTTTGAAAATACTCAAAGATCGATCGAGAGTTCTTGGTAATTTGCATTTCTATGCCGGGAGTATCGAGGAAGCAAAGCCATTTCTCGATTTGGGTTACAGTTTTTCTTTTACTGGAGCGATAACTTTTGCAAATAATTATGCAGAAGTGATCAAATATTTGCCACTTGATAGGATCATGACCGAGACGGATTGTCCTTATGTCAGTCCTTTGCCACATCGAGGCAAGAGAAATGAACCTTCATATGTTATCGAGGTGGTAAAGAAAATAGCCGAAATAAAGGGTTTGGATCAAGAGATAGTAAGACAACATGTCTTGGGTAATGCAAAGAATTTCTTCAGTATTTCTTTATAGTTTTTTCATTATTTTTTCATAATATTTTTCGACTTTTTTTATCTAGCTTTGATATACTGGATCTGCCTGCACGTATTGCAATTTAACCATTTTCGTGTTAGTCTCAGTTTACATTAATAAATAATCGCAATCAGTCCCTGTCTCATGGACAGGGTCCCAAATACATAAGGGTCACTGATTGCAAAAAGCTATGAATGAAACAAGTTCAGATCGTTCGATGGTCTACGAGATAGGTTACTTGATTGGCTCTTCAATCCCAGAAGAAAAAGTGGCAGAAGAAGTCGAGAAAGTCAAAAAGATCCTAAATGACAAGGGTGCAACTATTATCGCTGAAGAATTTCCTAGAAATGAGGATTTGGCTTACACAATTCGAAAGAAGACTGTGGCTGGATCTTATGACAAATTCGACAAAGCCTACTTTGGTTGGGTCAAGTTCGAAGTCGGTACTGATCTTATCGAAAGCATCAAGAAATCAGTAGAAGTTATACCTTCGATCATTCGCATCTTGATAATCACAACAGTTAGAGAGAATACATATTTGGGCAAACATTCAAGTAGTCCAAGTATCAAGTCTTCAATTGTTGATGGTGAAAAAGTCCAAGATGCCGTAGTTATCGAACCTTCAGAAATCTCTGCTACTCCAGAAGAGATAGACAAGAGTATCGACGCAATGGTTAAAGAAGCATAATTAATATTATAATGACTCAATAGAGTCACAAAAACAAATATGTATCTTAACAAAGCGTTTATTATAGGAAATTTGACCAGAGATCCAGAGCTCAAAGCTCTACCATCTGGTACAAAAGTATGTAGTTTTGGAATAGCTACAAATAGGATCTTCAAAGACAAAGATGGCAATAGACAGGAGGCAACAGAATTTCACAACATTGTTGCTTTTGCAAAATTGGGAGAATTGGCAGGGCAATATCTCAAAAAAGGTCAACAGGTTTTGGTCGAGGGTCGTATCCAGACTAGATCATGGGAGACCAATGGAGAGAAGAAGTATAGAACAGAGATAGTTGCCGATAATGTCCAGTTTGGTTCAAAAGTCGGATCGAGTGCTCCTACAAAAAGCCCATCCAACGAATCAACCAAGCCTGCTGATAACGAACAGGAAAGTGGCGGTGAGAAGATCGATTATCCAAGCGAAGAGATCAATCCAGACGATATACCATTTTAATCAAATAAAAATATGAAAAAACAGTGTTATTTCAATCAACATAATATCAAGTATATAGATTACAAGGATACCGAAATTCTAAAGAAGTTTCTCAATCCTCATGGTCGCATACTAAATCGCAAACAAACAGGCATATCTGCAAAATATCAGAGACAACTCGGTGTTGCAGTCAAGCGCGCAAGGTTCATGGGACTACTTCCATACGTTGCAAGATAATCATTCATTATCACGACAAACAAAAGACCGAGGCGATCTCGGTTTTTTGTTAGGTAATTGTGATTGTGTATTTGAAAGAGATCACAGGAAGTAAGTGTTTTGAGAGGCTCCGCAGGGATTTTGAGCACAAAATCCCGAGGATTAAGCCAGAATTCTGCAGAATTCTGGCGGCCTCGAAAAATGCTTACTTTCTGTGAGCTCTAACAATAGCAACAAAATTATTTAACTCTTTCGCGATATTCTTCGGTCTCGGTGTTGACTCTTATGATGTCGCCTTCGTTGACGAATAGGGGAGCGTTTATTGTTGCGCCCGTTTCGAGTTTTACTGTTTTTTGACCGCCAGTCATGGTGTCACCTTTGACATTCGGTGGAGCCTCGATGACTTTTAGATCGACGGTTATAGGCATGCGGAAACTGATAGGTTGTTCATTGAAGAGGTATTGCTTCACGATGGTGTTTGGTTTGAGGAATTTGCCTTGAGGGCCGACGACGTCTGCTGGGACCTTGAAACGATCTGCAGGATTCTCTGGATCAGAAAACCACCATTCTCCTCGGTTTGTGTATAGATATTTGACGTCTTTTTCGTCTATTTCGGCTTCCTCGATCTTTTCTGACTGATGGAATGAATATTCAGTAACTTTGCCTGTGAGCAAATTTTTTAGCTTGGTAGCGTTGACTGGCTTTCTTTGTTGTTTTCGGAATACGTGTGAAGTAATAACTTCATAAGGCGCACCGTCCAAAACAATGAATTTTTTCTCAGTGACTTCGTTGTACTCGAGTAATGACATATGACTTTTGTTACGATTAATGTTGTTTGGGCATTCTATCGGAAGAGGGGAGAATTGTCTAATCTTTATTTGTATATTTCATCTCTTTTTCCAATAATGGCTATGTCTATGATTGTGTCGCGATTTCGAAATATGACTCTGTAAGAACCTATTCTAAATCGGTACAAAGAAGAAGCTGACAACTTTTTTGCGTATGCATGCAGATTTTCTTGCCTAGAATAATATTCTATTTTACTCATAATTCGATTACGAATAACCGGTGTACAGCAAGCAAGCCACTTTTCAGCTAAAGGCGAATAAAGCACAGTTCTTTTCATTAATTATTGGCTTTTAGTTTCTTTACCAATTCTTCGTGAGCTATGAATTTTCCTGAATCAATGTCAACAAGTGCTTGCTGTATTTTTTTGTCTATAAGTGTCATTTTTAGGTTTCCCTCAACGTAGCCCTTTACAGCGAAATTCAAAAAAGAGGTCAACGTAATACCTTCACTTTTTGCTTTCTTCATTGCCATCTTTTTTAATTGAGTATCCATGTTGAAGATTGTTTTGGTAGTCATAATAATTCAGTATATACTAAATATATACCGAGTCAATAAACAATTAACCTGATCTTAACGACTATTTGACAGATTAATTGATATTGATTTGTAGAAGATTATTCGATAGAACACTGCCCGATACAAATTATTGTGAATTCAATTTTTCTCTTATTTGTTTGAGGATTTCTGCTCTGACAGGGGGATTCTCCTTGAGGAATTGTCTTGTCGCATCATAGCCACGACCCATCTTGGTTTCGCCAAAGGAATATGATGAGCCAGACTTCTGGATGATTTCGTATTTTTCGCCGAGAGCAATGATCTCTCCTTCTTGTGATATACCTTCGTTGTACATGAGATCAAATTCGGTTTGTTTGAATGGGGCAGCGACTTTGTTCTTGACTACTTTGACTCTGACACGACCTCCCATTATCTCTTCACCTTTTTTGATCTGAGCGATACGTCTTATGTCGAGTCTTACCGATGAATAGAACTTCAAGGCCTTGCCTCCTGGGGTGGTCTCTGGATTGCCGAACATTACACCTATTTGCATGCGGATCTGGTTGATGAAAATAACGATTGATTTTGATCGAGCAACAATAGCAGTCAATTTGCGAAGGGCTTGAGACATTAGGCGGGCTTGGGTACCGACATGAAATGCTCCCATGTCTCCCTCGATCTCTGCTTTTGGTGTTAGAGCAGCTACGGAATCTATGACTACTACATCCATCTTGTTTGTACGGATGAGGCTGTCTACGATATCCAAGGCTTGCTCACCTGTATCGGGTTGGGAAATGAGTAGATCATCGATCTTGACTCCAAGTCTAGTGGCATATTCTGGGTCCATGGCATGTTCGGCGTCAATATAGGCACAAACTCCACCCAGTTTCTGTGCTTCGGCTACGATATGCAGAGCGAGTGTTGTCTTACCTGATGATTCTGGTCCGAATATTTCGATGATACGACCACGAGGGACTCCGCCTATACCTAATGCCCAATCAAGACCAAGAGAACCTGTTGGTATAGCGTTGATGTTAACTTTTTGTTTTTCTCCGAGCTTCATTATCGAATCTTCACCGAACTTGGCACGAATAGCATCCATCGCATCTCTTATGCCAGTGTCTTGTTTTGCAGGTTTAGATGATAATTTTTGTTCGATTGTAGTGTCAGAGTCAGTGACTGTAGAATTTGTCTCCTCATCGTTTATGATAGGAGTATTTTTTGATTTATTTTTTTTGATGGCCATAATATCTGTTTAATAAGAAAGCTGATAAATGCAGGCATGTTGGAATAATACCATTTTCTTTAATATTACAACTATTGATTTGTTTGACCTATTATGTCCAATTGTTTGCTGGTCGTTCTGCCAAACTGATCTTCGGCATATATTGTAATTTTATTTAGACCATCAAATATTATTAAGTTTTCTTTCCAATTTCCTTGTTCATCAATAAAAATGGGGTAGCCGTTTAGAGTAATTTTGTTTATTCTTTGGGCATTGCCAGAAATTATGATGTTCTTGGTTTTTACTATTGAACCATTTTGTGGGAAATCGATCGTTATACTTGGTCCTTTTATGTAGTTTAGACTTCTATAGACTACGAAGGTAACAACAAACAAAATTAGAACAATAATGGCAGTTGTTTTTGCAAAGCGAATAGTTTCGGTTCTGGAATTTAGCATATCTCATTATAACCGTTATTGAGTAGGTGTTTCTTCTGTAGGGATGATGGTATCTACTGTAGAGTTTTGTTCATTTCCAACTAGGATTTCGCGTCCTTTTGTACCGTTTTGAGGTCCTACTACTCCACGTTCTTCGAGAGTGTCGATCAGTTTTGCTGCTCTAGAATAACCGATACCAAACTTTCTTTGAACATAAGAAGTCGATGCTTTTCGAGAAGCTATGACCTCGGCCTTTACTGGTTCATAGAGTTCGTCATCATCTTCGACGTCGATATCTTCGGTCATCGAGTCAAATGCTGCAGTACTACCAGGTTCTGTTGGCGTTAGATTGATCTGATCGATTATTTGATCTTTGTATTCATCGACGAGATATTTTACAACTCTTTTTACTTCTGATTCAGATATATATGCAGATTGGAGACGTACCGGTTTTGACATTTCTCCACCTAGATAGAGCATGTCACCAGCTCCGAGAAGTTTCTCTGCGCCCATTTGATCGAGAATTGTGCGAGAGTCGATTTGTGATGATACTTGGAGGGCAATACGACTTGGTATATTCGCTTTGATAAGACCAGTAATAACATTTACACTTGGTCTCTGGGTAGAGATTATGAGGTGGATACCTACCGCTCTACTCATCTGCGCCAAACGAACTATCGCTGATTCTAGCTCGCGTGGGTATGTTTGCATTATATCGGCAAGTTCATCGATAAAGATTGCAATGTAAGGCATTGTATCTGGCAATAACTTCGGATCAACTGAAGTAGCTTTTGAATTTTGTCTTTCGAGGGCAGGTGCGAGAATGCTTTTGTGATAAGAATCGATATCACGCGAAGAACTCTTTTCTAGAATGTCATATCTTCGGGCCATCTCTTTTGCTGCCCACTTGAGAGCGATGATTGCTTTCTTTGGATCTGTTATTACAGGGGTGAGGAGGTGTGGTATTTTGTTGTACATAGTAAGCTCAACTCTCTTTGGGTCGATCATGATGAAACGGAGGTTTTGGGGAGAATTTCTATACAACAGGGACGTGATGAGAGCGTGTATTGTGACGGATTTTCCTGAACCAGTAGTTCCTGCTATGAGCATGTGTGGTGCTTTTGCTAAGTTGCTGAAATGTGGCTTACCAGTGATGTCTTTTCCGAGAGACATGAGCAATGATTTTTCGGATTCTTGATAATCTGGTGATGCCAATAGAGTAGCGAGACCAACCGTAGTCTTTGCGGTATTTGGTACTTCGATGCCTACTAGGGATTTGCCAGGTATTGGAGCTTCGATACGTATAGGGTGAGCTGCAAGAGCAAGAGCGAGATCATTGTTGAGGGCAACTATACGAGAAAGTTTGACCCCTTCTGCAGGTTTGAGAGCATATCTTGTGACGGATGGTCCGATAGATATCTCGTCCATTTCGACTATTATTCCAAAATTCTGGAGAGTTCTTTTTATTATATTTGCACTCGCTCTGATATCACCGGTTTCTGGTTTGCCTCTGTCTTTTTCGAGTAATGAAAGGGGAGGGGGTGTGAATGAACGCAAATGAGGTGTTGCTATTGTTTTCTCAAAAGTTGTTTCTTCTTCATCGGTAAAATCAAGAAGACCTTTTTTCTTTGGTTTATTTGCATTGTTCTCGGCATTTTTGGTTTTTTCTACTTGTTTGTTGATGGTGCTATCTTCGCCGTCTTGATCATCTTCTGTTGCTAGCTTGTTTATAGGCTGTGCCGAATCGATATCGACTTTTGGAGCTTTGACTTCTTCTTTTGATTTTTTCCAAAACAGTAGATCGCCAAGGGTGAAGTATAGATTGAAAGTCATAATGATCGATACCACCAATAAGGTAAGCAGGATGATACTAGTTGCCCAATAGTCGACTAAACTTATAAGAGGCGATGCTATCCATTTGCCGACTATGCCACTTGCTCCAGCATATATGACATGTATGAGACCAAGCCCTGAAATAAGGAATATAAAAGATCCAATTATTCTCGAAATCTCCATGCGTTTTTTCAAGCCTTGTAAGAAAGATATGCCTAGCATAACGAACATAATCGGAATCAAGAAGTACCCAATACCAAAAAGCTTGTAGAGAAATAGAAATATCTTGTCACCGATCCATCCAGCTTTGTGAAAGGAGGCCAATAAAGTCAGTATGACAATCAAGAATGAAAAAATAGACAAAATAACCTGTACTGTTTCATCTCTCATTTCGTCCCAGAAACGAATCTTTTGTGGAATATCAATATAATCTTTTTTCTTTGCCATTGTTGTGTAATATTATCTCTCAATAATATCACATTATTGATTTCATTTATATTTTACCTTGCAAATGAGGCATATTGGACTATAATAGACATGTGAGACATTTTATAGGGCAAAGCCTATATAGGACAAAGGAAGATAATAACGGACAATTACCATAATGGACAAAAAGGACAATAACAATCAAGAGTCTTTTAATGACCCAATTAACTGGAAGTCACTTGGCTTCTTTTCGGCTGAGGATTACTTGATCTATATATTCAAAAAGACAGAGAAGATCACTGCTGCTCTATACCTAGTGTCTGGACTTCTAAAGGACGAAGAACCTATCAAGTGGGAATTGCGCGATAGGGGTATAGATCTATTGTCATCTTCTTTTTCTGCATCGAACTCTTTACCTGGGGATAAGAATGCAGTCATTCAATCTTTGTTCACAGCAGCACTAGAAACCCTATCATTGCTCAATGTAGCCAAGATTTCAAACTTGGTCTCGGATATGAATCACAAACTGCTTGTAAGAGAGATAGATAATGTAGTTGCGATGCTTCGTGATCGTCTCCGAGAGAGTGCAGAAAGTGCCGGCTATATCTTGTCAGAGTCATTTTTTAAGACACCAGATTTATTCTCATCAGGTTTTCGATTGGGCAATAGAAATGTCTCTCAAAATGATGGCTTCGGGTTAAAAGGTCAGAAAGTCACCTCATCCGAGTTTAATCATGCAAACAATGGTGTTACTAAGGGACATGAGTTGGGAAACGAAAAGAAAATCCAGAGGAGAGAACTGATAATATCTACCCTAAAGACTCAATCAAATCTGACCATAAAGGACTTTGCTAAAGTCATAAAAGATTGCAGTGAGAAGACAATTCAGCGTGAACTCATAGAATTGGTAAATATGGGTTTGGTAAAAAAAGATGGTGAAAGACGCTGGAGCAGGTACTCATTGAGAGGGTAGTTTTTGCTCCACAGTTTATTGACTTTTTGAGTGTTTTGAACTACAATAGGTTGGCCAATTATATTAGTGATTTTAAGCCGTTTTTCAGGTCTTGTTCTAGGTTTATTGTTATCCACATTGGCGTTTTTGCACCTCATGGTGATTTTGAGTTATAATGCTTTGTAACGAGTGTGCGAGGTTTCGCATATTCGTCCCAGAGCATACCTTATCGTTTGTTTGAGCAATCAAATAAGGGAGTAGGTTGTAAAGGGGGTGAACTTTGAAAAAATAATAGTTGC
>CAYNZR010000009.1:0-15978 GCA_964401785.1 uncultured Candidatus Saccharibacteria bacterium | reverse complement strand
ATTAGAACAATAATGTTAGAAGCCTACCAAACACGAAGTCAGAAATTCCTAGCAAAATAGCCGTCGCAAGCGATACTGTGATAACGAGAGCGGTAAAACGAATAGTCTCGGCTTTTGTAGGCCAATTGACATGATTCATTTCTGCTCTTGTATCTTTGATATATTCGGTAATTTTCATATTTGTATTAAAAAACCCCTGAGGGGACTACATCTGTATGTTATCACGACATAGGATTGAGAGTCAATGCGCCCCCGCGAGGTGAAACCTCGAGGAGTTTTTGATAAAAATTAACAGTATTAAGCCATTTGTAGTTAATTTCGCTCGCGAGGTGAAACCTCGAGAAAAAAATTCCGCGCACTGTGTGAGAGTGCGCGAATGAAGAAACGGAAAATTTGTACAAAGGACCCAAGGACTTAGACCTGATAACTTGCGGAGACCGCAGCCGAACCTCTGTTGCCCCAGTAACCGCCAAGACAGTGGTAGTCCTTGACCCACCTCGTCCTGTACCACCTGAGGTAATAAACGTAAAGATTGTTATAAATGTCGCGGTAAATTGTACCCCAAAAGAAGATCAACCCCTTTGTTTTACAATCTTTCGGGATGAGATCAGGGTGCTCGAGGTAAAAGTCCAGAAGCTGGGATCCGAGAACTGGCTGACCCTCAAGACGGGGCTTGAGGTTGTAACCCTTCACCCACTTACCATTCGTCTGACCATCGTCGAGGTGAAGACCGACCCTGATTTCACTCAGGTTTCTCTTACCGCGCACCCGAGTTTTGATCTGATCGTTGTCCGGAGCAATCGTGAGACTGGCCGGAAAGGCCGGTGCGGAGTCGAAGTCGATGACGTGTTCATTATTCGACTCCAGAATGATAGACTTCTTGTACTGAGCCACGATGAGTTGGAGCCAAGTTGTAACCAATTTCCTTTCATCCTTGGCAAACCACTCGATGAATTCTACACCTGTCTTTGTCTCAACCATCACCTTTTTGATGACGGTCCACGCCTGAACGAGTACGGCTACGAACTGCCCCACACCCTTCCAATCCAACTTGTTGTTTTTCATACTCTCCTTTGCCTCCCCATTGCACCACTATTTGGAAATGCGCTCCGGATTGGACATTTAGGATTTCCACTTGCTGTATTGGCTAGGAATCAAGTCTTCGCCACAGCATTTAATAGTCGACTCTATAATTTAATATTTTAGAGGCAAAAAACTACTAAATGCTGTGGCTAAAATTAACAATTTCAATGTTCAAAAACTATCGGTGTTATAACAAAAATTGCGCTATAAGTCAACATAACTTATTAATTGTCAAATGCAAAACAGGCAAATTCGACCTCAAACCAAACAGCCTGCAGAACAAATCCGCAAGCTGTTTAGAAAAAACTTATCTACCCAGTACCGCATTACTTAATCTCGTAAGTAATTGTCACACTACTTGTAACCTTCTGCTCACCAACTGGAATCTCTGGAGCTGGAGCTGAGCTTTTGACAGACATCTCCGCAACACCACCCATACCATAAGCTCTTGGATAAAATGCCCCATTATCTTCAGAGAAACTTACAATCTTGACCAACGAAACGCCGAGCTGTTTTGCCAAGACCTTTGCTTTTGCTTGAGCCTTTTCTATTGCCTCTGCTCTTGCTTGTGACTTTACATTGTCTGGATCATCTACTGAGAAATTGAGACCATTTACATTTGTCACACCAGTTGCACCAATAGCACTAAACAATGCTCCAGCCTTCTTGAGATCACGGACTTTGACCATCACATTTTGACTTACATCATAACCAGTCAAGACAGATTTTGAAGGAGGACAACTGTAGGTCGTACAAGCAAAATTCTGATATTCATAATGAGGGTTTATATTGTATGACTGATTTTGAATATCCTTGTCTTCTACCCCACCATCACGAACTGCTTTCAAAGCCAGGTTGATCTTCTTTGTTGCCAACTCTTGAGCTTCTTCGACCGTCTTTGCTGTCTCTGTTACGCCAAAACTAAATGTAGCAATATCAGGAATAGCAACAGCGTCACCTTCGCCAGTTACTGTTATCAAGTTGGACATGTTTGGATTTTGTCCAACATAGAATATTGACTTGATCTCTTTGATAGAAATTATTGCCAAAAAGATTGTTAACAATCCGATGGCGCCCATAACTGTATTCCAAAATTTTGGAGGTGTATTTATCATATTATTATAATTAATTGTAATATTCTTATCTTAACGTCTAGTTCAATTATTGGCAATATTGATTTGTACGCTTGAGCTGTGCAGAGAACGTAGGTATTCGAAGAGGCTCCACAGAGATTTTGAGCACAAAATCTCGAGGATTAAGCCAGAATTCTGCAGAATTCTGGCGGCCTCTGAGAATACCTATGTTCTCTGCACAGCTCTTTGTGACTATGACTTACACAACGCCAACAAATTTTGAAAAACGGAAAGGACAGTGAGAGGTCCGACGCCACCGGGAACAGGAGTTATCGCACCGACGATCTTTGATACTTCTAGGAAATCGACATCACCTACTATCTTCTTTTCGATTATTTCATCATCTAGTTTCTTGCCTTCATAAGTATTGATACCGACATCGATCACCACTTGCCCAGCTCTCACATGATCTTTTGTAATAAGGTTGATCTTGCCTACAGCGACAATAATGATATCTGAATTGAGCGTGACTTCTTTGAGATCAACAGTCTTGCTATGACAAATAGTTACCGTGGCATTTTGACTGAGACACATAGAAGCGATCGGTTTGCCCACAAGAGTCGAGCGTCCGATAACTGCTACTTTCTTGCCTTGAAGATCTACACCATATTCTTTGAGCAGAGTTTTTACACCTTGAGCAGTAGCCGGTAATAGGGCGTCTTGTACTCCATCAGCCCAACGTTTGACATTGGGTGGTGTGATAGCATCGACGTCTTTGCTGGGCAGGATTGTATCGATAACAGCGTTTCTATTTATCCCCTCAGGAAGTGGTAATTGAACAATTATACCCTTCACTGTTTGATCATTATTCAACTTTTTTACTTCCTCGATAAGACTAGATTGAGAAATATCAAAAGGCAATTTGATATGCACAGTATTGACACCAATCTTCTCAGCAAAATTCCTCTTTGCTTTGACATAGGCATTTGTATCTTCCCTATCACCAACTTGAACTATTGCCAAAACTGGCACCACCGAGAGAGTAGCAAAAGCTTCCCTCAGTTCGGTTACTGCTTTATCACGTATTTTGCGCCCATCTAATATTGTTGCCAACATGCAAAAAGCATAGCATAAATAAGTGATTTTTTGAAAATATGTTAGAATAATCAAACAAAATTATTTATAAATAAAAATCAAATGAAAAAAATAATTCTCATTGTAGTAATTCTAATTATTGTCGGTGGTCTCTATTGGACCAATTCAAAGAGTTCGCAAAACATAGACGAACGTAACTCAACTACCCAAGCGGAGACAAATTCATTATTACCAAATGACAATTTATCATCTACAACCGCAAAGGTTTACGATATAGCAGAAGTAGAAAAACACAACAAAGCCGGAGATTGTTGGACAACTATAAATGGCATAGTTTATGACCTAACCACTTGGCCAGAAAAGCATCCCGGTGGCGACAAAGCAATCTTTGCAATCTGCGGAATAGACGGTACAAAAGCTTTTGAAAAGACCCACGGAGGACAAGACAAACCAGCTGGCGTTCTAGATGGTTTCTATATCGGTAATCTCAAAAAATAGAGCAGAGTAAAATTCTAAATTAAATACCATAAAAAACACTCGTCGAGTGTTTTTTATTTTGCTGACCATCTCGCAAAAATTCCAGCCGGCAACAATCTTCTGTATTTACCTTCTATCTTCACTTCTTCTATAGCCAATTCCCCTATCTCCACCGTACCACCAAATTTTTCTACCAATTGGAGTAAAATATTTTCGTAAGCAATAGCAGAATAGCCTGCAGAATAACCATTAATCAAGAAGAAACTTGGTTTCTCTTTCATAATTTTGAAACAATCGGAAACTAAGTTAACAAAATGTTCTTCTATCTTCCACAACTCATTTTCTGGACCATGACCAAAAGCTGGTGGATCCATTATTATCCCATCATATTTTCTCTCTCTTTTGATCTCTCTCGTAACGAAGGTTCGCGCATCATCAAGTATCCAACGAATTGGTTTTTGTGCCAAATCTGATATTTCAGCATTTTCTTTGCCCCAAGTAATAGCAGACTTGGAACCATCGATGTGGACAACTTTTGCTCCAACCTTTGCACAAACCAGACTTGCCCCGCCAGTGTATCCGAACAAATTTAGAACTTCCACACCATCAGTTTTATTGGCTTCTTGCGATAAAGCATTCTTCACCTGTTCATCCAACCATGTCCAATTTTGGCTTTGCTCTGGAAAGATGCCGACGTGTTTGAATGCTGTTGGCTTTATTATAAATTTCAAATTTGCAAAATCAATCTTCCACTTATCATCAAGGTCTTTTTTGAAAATCCAACCTGATTTGTTATCTCCATTTCCATTATCATCATCACGAGTAAAACGAGCATCGGCTTTTTTCCATTCTGCATCATCGAGTCTCTTTTGCCACAAAGCTTGAGGATCTGGTCTTCTCAAAATATATTTACCAAAGCGCTCGAGCTTTTCCCCTTCTCCACAATCTAGAAGTTCATAGTCAGCACTAGGTTTAGTTATTTGAATATTTGATTGTTTCATTTTATTTCTCTTGATAGCGAGCGAAAATTTCCATCGTAGTCACGAATAATATTGTCGAGGTTAAAAATGAACCTAAACAATATATACAATATGAATATAATTCAAAAACTTGAATGTAAACAAACCAAAGTGAAAATACAAACGCAGGAATGGTGAGAAGCAGAGACCATTTTAGTAATACCAGATTCTTGTTCTCAAGATAGGCAAAAGCTCCAATCAAAACCAGAAGATAGTAAATCGATCCAACCAGTGAAGTAGGGATCCCCATCATCTCTGAATAAATACTCGTAAGAACCACTTCGCAACCACCAGTAACTGAACAAGGCGGAATAGCGCCCTTATAATGTTCAACAGTAAGATATGTTGCATCGACAAAGCCAAAAAGAGCGACTATCAAAATAAAGATAGCAACTTTAGTTGGAAGATTGCTGAGCGGTTGTTTCAATAAGTGTTTTAAATGCTTCATAACCTTGTGGATTATCTATAACCTTACCATTAACAAAGAATGTTGGGGTGCTGTTAATGCCAATCTTGAATCCTTCATCAGCACTGTCGGTAATCTTCTTTTTCAAACTAGTACTTGCCATATCAATTTTGAACTTTTCTATATCTAACCCCACCTGACTAGCATAACTCAAAAAAATAGGGTTTGGATCGGCCTCTTCAGCCCAATCAGTTTGATTTTCAAATAACAACGCAGACATTTCCCAAAACTTACCCTGCTCCCCTGATGCCTCAGAGGCAAGAGCTGCTGGAATAGCGTTTTTGTGTTGATCTAGAGGAAAATGGCGGTATACGAACTTGATAGGTACAGTTGAACTAGCGATAAGTTTTTCTACAACATAGTAGTAGATTTGGCATGCAGGACATTGGAAATCGCTGTATTCAATAATTGTAATCGGCGCATCTACATCACCCTTAAAATGATCTGACGATGTAACTGGACTAGGAGTACCTGCCTTGTTCGAAATGCCAGCTTCTCTACCCATGGAGGCTATAAGGCCCCAAATAATAAGAATGAGGATAATAGCAAAACCTCCCCAAAATAAAATTCTTTTTGTATTCATGGAGCAAGTTTAATTGAGAAATGCAGTATTAGCAAGTTGTTTGATAATATCGACTTACAAATAGAACAAGCTTGTACTTACCCCTCTTAAATAGTATTTGCAAAATAAAGCAAGGCAAATATACCAACAAAATTCATTACAAAAGAAATCGGAATCAAAATAGATATTCTAGTCTTGGAAATACCAAGAAGAGTAAGACCAAGCTCATCGGGTAGAGGTGATGCAATGATGATAGCTCCCATAACCGGTGATAACCATTTCATGAAACCCAGATGAAAGGAATTTAGAATATGCCTTGTAACAGAAGGCCTTATCGAAGAAACCAAGTTTTCTGCAAATCGATCTCGAATAAAATAAAACAAAATCAAATCTCCACACAGAGCACCCAAAGCCCCCCAAAATGCAACGGTTAACGTTGTTGCATTTGCAATACTGACTAGAGCCACTGCGGAAGGTGCAATTGTAAAAACTGAAGTAAAGAATAAACCAGCAAAGAAACTAGAAAATACCTGATTTCCAATAATATTGACAAACCAGTCTACAAAACCAAATCTCGATAGGATTATTGCAATTGTTGCTCCAACCAGAACAAACAAAAGATCCTTCAATAACTCCTTTCTTGCTTTTTTTAATCTCATATTATAATCCCTGCTTTAGAGAAACTATATTGTAACCTCTGCTATTAATTTCACCTATCAAACTCTCCAATATGTTACCTGATATATTATCACCCAAATGTAGCAAATATATATTTCCAGGCGCCAAACTATTCAAAATAATACTCCGCACTTCATCTCCGGTTCTACCCTCGCTTTCTTGCCAATCTAGAGCGTCGACTGTCCAACCTACTGACTGGTATCCTGCCCCATAGGCAATCTTTAAGACTCTATCATTTCGATCACCATATGGTGGTCGAAAATATGGTTTAGAAGATTGACCAATCGTTCCTCTCAAGGCTCTATCCATACCATCCAATTCTAGTAAGATTTCCCGATCAGTTGCTTGGGTCAAATAAGGATGGTTTTCTGTATGATTATAAATTTCATGTCCAGCATTTTTCATTTCGCGTACCACCTCAGGGTATGTCAAGACGAAATCACCAGTCAAAAAGAAAGTGGTCTTCATGTTGTGCTTCTCTAGAACTTTCAAGATTTTTCTACTTGAAATGTCTTTTGAACCACCGTCGAAAGTGAATATCACATTCATCTTACTTCTGTCACCTCGGATTATCTCTGTGGATGATAATGGAAATACAACCTCTTCAGCTGGCGGTAATATGACTGGTTTTGGGCTAATTATAATTGCCACCAGAAAAAGAAATACAAAAAAAATTCCCAAACGGACTTCGATAGATAGAGGAATCCGATCTTGATCAGTACTTTGCAACATGATCATATTATATCAGAACACCGAGAATGTATGGCATCTTCGAACAGATTATATAGACCCAGATCATCATGTTATAATCATGACATGAAACAGCTGACTATTTTCGAAACAAGCATTATCGGTTTTTTCGTAGGCGTTATATCGTCAACATATATCTTATTTCTAAGTTCAAACGAAGCATTTATAGGTAATATATTGGGTTACATATCACTTGAGCCATTATTTCCTTTATTAAATATACCTGACAGCGCGTCATTTATTGGTCAATTTTTATTCCACATAATAGTATTTACTCTTTACGGATCAATAGTCGGCATAATATTAAAATATTTCACAAAACCGAGACTGATCGTCTTATCTATTGCACTAATTATAATTGCCGGCACAATAGAACAGACTTATATCTCTTCACAAATTCCATATATCAAACCTAGTATTTCATATCAAGTCGCAAGTATAAACAAATCTCTAGAACAACAATATTTTGGAACGGAAGCACAAGGCGATCTAAATAATGACGGCAAACAAGATGTAGCCTTCATAATACACAGAAAAGACAAAGATCGCGGTACCCTCTACTATCTCACATCGGCTTTAGCTACCGACAATGGAAAGACTGGTACAAATCTTATCTTTCTCGGTGAAAAAATTGAACCAAAACAGATATATATCAACGACAATACCATAGTGATCGATTATACTCACAACGCAACTACAAGTACTATCCACGCATTCATTCAAGATGGTGAACTAGTTCAATTGACCTCGACTAGTACCGAGCAAAAATAATAATAGTGCTCGTAAACATCTTTTCTAACCATCAACTATTTGATAATCTTTTTTATCTTCTTATTGATAAACTCATCAATTTTATCAATACTCTTTTCCAAGTCACCAAATATTTTTTCTTCTTTTTTGTTCAATTCTCTGTCTTCACTAAGCTTTTCCAATTTACCAAGCTGATCAACCAATTCATTTTTGAAAGAATCCATCATCTTATGTACATCCCCAATCATTTCATCTGCCTCATTCCTCAAAGAATTCCTCAATCCGTAAAACTTATGCCACCCCAAATATACAAGTAAAATAAGTATAATAAGTAACAGCAAGACAGGTATGACAAATGCCAAGGTATAAATGAACGATTTGCTCGTTTTGACCACCATCGAATCTTCAACCGTAATCATTACCGGATCAGAAAAAGCACTCTTCACTTGTTCAGAAAATACAAGCTGTGCAGATATATATACAAAACCACTCGTATTTAACTCTTTTGATTTAAATGAAAATGAACCATCTTTTTGAGTTATAACCTGATAAGTCTTCTTATCAGAATTTTCTCCCTGAATTACGATATCTACTTTATTAGAAGGATATCGTGTATTGCCTTTTATCAAAACAGAATCACCCCTCAAAACTGTCTCTGGTTCAACCTTTATCTTGGGAGGCTCAATAGTTGGACTACTGAATTTGAACTCCGCCTTGTTGCTATTGCCGGCTTTGTCATAAGCATAAACTGTTAACAAATGATCGCCCTTATTTTGAACCGGTAACGTATACTTTCCATCATCAATTTCTGAACTCTTTATTGTATAAGGTGTACTACTGTCTACCTGAATCAAATATGATTCAACCTTCTTTAGAAAATTTGGCGGTGAAAAATATGCGACATTTCTATAATTTACAGTCTCCACTCGTACACCAAATATATCCCCAGCGAGATTTGTTTCTGCAGGCAATCTTGGTGCTTCAGTAATTATTATTGACCCATTCCCATAACCACTGAGAACATTTGTGCCTAGCCCATCATTTTCTCTAATAGCCGAATCAGAAAATATCAGAGATGCCGTTCCAGGTTTTTTTGCTTTGTAGACGATTGTAATTATTTCACCAAGAGAACCAGTGTATCCTGGTGTTGGTAATCCGCCATTGAAACTCACATTGCCAACACCGTTAAACTTAGGTTCCTCAACCCACAAAGAGAATATTGACGAGCTTTTACTCACCGATATAGGTTCCAATAAATCAACCGGATAACTCAACACCCCTTCGGCATTGTTGATATACTTTCCCTCTGTATTTATAAGTATCTTGACTGAGACAATATTACCAACTGAGATAGAGGAAATTGCAGGATGAATACTCAATGTAGCAGCCTCAACCTGAGCAGTAACAAAGAGACCAAAAATAATCAAAAGAAACGACAGTAATATTGTTAACCTAATTCGCAACATTATCTTTATTTGTGTTTCTATAATTCTTAATTATCTTTACTATAATATATACTGCCAACACTATAACCAATACCCACCCCCAAGATACTCCACTAAGTAAAGGTCCCTGACTGTAGACGGCTTCCCTTTTGTTACCGGCCTTGTCGTACGCTACTACCGATAATCTTGTTTTACCTTGTTGATCCTTGAGAATATAAGTGCTACCGCTTCTAACGGCTGGTTGGCCATTTTCTGATACTTCGTAATATGAAATTCCAGACTGATTGTCTACGGCGCTGAAAAATGCAAAAATCTTGCCGTCATACATTTTCTCATCTTGACCAAGTACGATTATGAATTTTTCTGGTGGTTGGACATCTGTTGAAACCAAGTTTGACCAATCATTTTGTGAAGCAACATTTGCCTTTTTTGGAGACACGTCGATTACCAAATCTCTTAGAGTTACAGGCGCCTTTGTTCCTTTACCATCATTTAAGTAAGCGGAAATATTTCTTGGTGAAAGTGTAATTTTACCTTCTTTTGTTGCTTCGACTATGATATTGAACAAGGTTGCCCCTTCGATACTAAATCCTCCTGGAACTCCACCGACGAAAGAAATAACTTTTCCGTCAACAGACAATGAAGGTGTACGAGGCCAAAGACCGAATGCTGAATTTGCTAGACTAAACTCTTGAACCTTTATGCCCGATTTTGTTGCGACTTCACCATCCACGGTATTTATTATTGCTCCTTCAGCGTTGATCTTTACTGCCACAACAATCGTATCTCCTACGGAGATATTTGATCTCGACGCTTCCATATAGACATTTGCAGCAAACGACGTTGCAGGGGTGATGAGTACTATTGCAATCAATATACTAAATAGCGAAACAAGTATTCTTTTCATAAAATGAATAAAATTTATTAATAATTTACTTTTTTCCAATATGGAATAACAATATCGAGAAGTCGACTGAGTCTATTTTAGCATCTTTATTTATATCAACATACTGATTTGCAAAAGGAGGCTTCTTTTTCCAGAAGAACAATAATATTGAGAAATCAATAGAATTTACTTTGCCATCACAATTGAAATCTGCTATTTTACCGCACTTACCAATGACTGGTGGTGTGATGGTTGGAGTACCACCCCCACCTCCGCCACCACCTGAAGAACCACCTCCCGAAGATCCGCCACCCTGGTTACCACCACCAGAAGATTGAGTTGCGGTAAATGATCGCGATGCGCCCGAACTATCTGTACCAAAGTAAACAATAACTTTGAAGTAATAATTGCCCGCAGTAGGAACATCTGCTGTAAGAGTCGTATTGAAGTCCTCACCAGAATTTATGTACTTTGCAGCAATAGCATGGAAGATATCGTCTCCCCCTCCACAGGAATTGTTTATATCTGAAACTACACACCACTCGTACTGATATTCATTTCCGCTCAAACCTTCGTTTGTAATTGTTACATCTGCAGCAACTTGAGGCACTTCACTATCACTTATGCTGTTAATAATAACCTGTGCTGGCGTTGTTACGACATTCCAATAATCATTTCCTGGCAGAGTTTTTCCGGCCTCAACAGTAGCCGAAAATACACTTTCCCATGTTCCGTCTGGAGCATTTCCCGCTGTTGAATATGAATAACTATATGTACCCGTAGCAACACGAGTCATGTTTGCATTATTAACAATAACATTTCTACTTGGATCATAGATAATAACTGTTGGTACACTCAATGAATCTGTAAGAGTGCCGTTATATATCGTGTTTACTGTAGCGAGATAATTGCTACCAGCTACAATTGATCCGAAATCTGAAGTTGTCATTGTCCAAGGAGACTGTGAAGATAATGTTAGTGAAGTCAAAGTTCTGTTTGTAGCATTCCAGATATCTTGTGCAATACTTGATGCTGAAGTCAAAGTTCTAGATGCATATGACCAGATAGTTGCTGGCAAAGAAGAAATTGCTGAGGCAAGTGAGGTTGAAGCAGAATTTGTATTTACATTTATGGAGGTGATAGCGCCAGATACTTCGCTGTCAACGTTTGAGTTAATAGCTGTTTGGGCGCCCGTGATCTGCGATCCTATAGAACTTGAAGCGGTGTTAACCACGTTTGTAGTGTTTGCATTTACAGCTGATGTACCAGCACTGATCGATGAGGCCAAGGAGGTAGATGCTGATTCTAGGTCAGAGAGTGTGGCGAGGGAGCCGGAAGACAGTGATGCTGAGGTTAGAGTTCTTCCTCCAAAACTCCAGATGTCTGAAGCAGATGGAACAGAACCTAGACTAATGTCGGTAATAGCGAGGTCAAGGTTTGTAGAAATCTGACTTCCAATACTACCCACTGTAGTTAGGGTCGAGGTTGCAACATTCCATACATCAGCTGCTAGAGTACCAAAGGTAGAAAGAGATCGACCAGTACTTCCCCAGACAGCTGTTGGGATGGTTGCAAGTAATGAGGTGGAGGCTGTAAGGACGGTAGCGTTGGTGTTTGCATTGATTGTTGAGATTGCAGAGGAGATCTGTGAATTGGTGTTTGCGTTAATGACAGATGCGAGTGAGGTTGAAGCATTTGTTACAAGAGTACCAAGAGAGGTTGAAGCGGTAAGGACAGTTGCGTTGGTATTAGCATTGATTGCTGTTTGAGCTCCTGTGATTTGGGAACCGATGGAGGTGGAAGCAGTTGTTACAAGAGCACCGAGTGAAGTTGAGGCGATGCCGACTTGACTAGTTGTATTAGCATTGATAGCTGTCTGTGCTCCTGTGATTTGTGAGCCAATTGAGGTGGAAGCATTCAATACAGAAGATGTTGTGTTTGCATTGATGACAGAGGCGAGAGAACTTGAAGCGGTGTTAACCACGTTTGTAGTGTTTGCATTTACAGCTGATGTACCAGCACTGATCGATGAGGCCAAGGAGGTAGATGCTGATTGGACGTCAGAGAGTGTTGCCAAGGAGCCGGAATCTAGACCAGCACCAGTCAAAGTCCTTGTCGAATTGTTCCAAATATCGGCAACCAAACTACCAAAAGCAGTCAAAGTCCTCGTTGTACTTGTCCAAACCGAACTAGCCATTGTTGTCGTTGATACAATAGTTGCACCAACAACAAAAGTCTTATCTTGTTTAACCAGATCACCATTCGACACATTTCCACACTTCATAAATGCTGGCCAAACCCCTTCTGGACCAGAGGAAGGAATAGCATAGTTATAATAAGTCCAACCATTGGCATTGGCGGTCATTGCGCCATTATTCACAATAGTAGATCCGCTAGGATCATATATTGTCAATGTACAACCAGCAGTAGTCGTTGCAACAAAATCATCATCGTAGACAAAATCACCAATAACCGCGGTTTCACCCGTTGCATATCTCTCGTATTCTGCATTTGCAACAAAAAAACCAGTCAGTAAAATCACACTCAATATCCATACAAAGGTGGATAAATGTAAAAATCTTTTATACTTTATGGAAAAAGTGCGTCCGCACATGTTTTGATTTACTAAAGAACAAATACTGCAACCGAAATCAAGTCTAGAGGCTGACGAATAAGATCAATTACGATCGCTTCTTATCGTCCTTTGATTCAGGTGTTACATCTTTGAAAGCTCCTCGAAGGTGCTTGATTGACTCAACTATACTCTTAGAAAGTTCAGGAATCTTTTTTGCTCCAAAAAGAATGATGAAAATCACTGCAATTATGACTATTTCTTTTGTACCTATATTTGCAAACATGTTTTTATATAAAATTTATTAATAATTACTTTACACAACAAAATTTTCAACAATATCCCGCTTTTTTTGAGAATTTACAAAAATTGTAATCTCATAAAGTAAGACAAGTGGCATGGCCATTGCTAATAATGATATCCCATCGGTAGGTGGAAGTAAAGTTACAAATATGAAGATAATGAAGATCGCCAAACGTCTTTTGTTGCGAAGAATATTAACGTCAATAATATTCAAACGAATGATGTAGGTCATTACTATAGGAAACTCAAACAATACCCCCAAAAGTGATGATGTAAGGACGATCTGAGACAAAAACATGCCGATATCCCATATATTTTGTATTCCGACATTGGTATTGATCTTTGCAAGAACAATCAAGGCAAAATACATAATGGCGAATCCATATGCAAAGCCCAATACAAACAAAGTAAGTGAAACCGGTACCAATGAAAAAAATACCTTCCTTTCCCTTTTACTCAAGGCGGGCCTCAAAAAAGAGTAGATATTATAAATTACAATAGGAAAAGAAAACAAAAATGCGCAAAACAATCCGATATCAATCGATAAATCAGCAAATTGAAAAGGAGATGTTGTTACTATTGAAACTTCATCGAGCCTAAAGAAAGAAAGAACAAACTTTATTACATATCGAGTTGACAAAAACCCCGCTACAAATGCTACAACAAAAAAAATAGCAGTAAAATATAACCTTCTTCTGATATCCTCCAGATATGGAGTAAACTTCGAAATAAAAACTTTGAATTCTTCCACGATACTAGAATAGTACAATACTATTCAGACATAATGAATATGTTGCTACCACTAGCAGTTACGGCAGGGATCTCACTTAACATAGGTACACCACCAGTACCCAACAAAACATCCTGAGGTAAATAACTAGAATTACCCGCAGGAATTTCTACAACAAAATCTTGTCTATCTCCAGGTTGTGCCAAAATATCAACTATAGCCATACTAAATATTAAATAACTTTTTTACAATTTTCTTCTTTGCAAAGGCAATGATTTCATCAGTTGTTGTACTATTGTCTGATCCGTTATTTGGGCCAGCAGGCGATGGTGATGGCGAAGGAGTGACCTCTGGAGTAGAAGTAGCAACTGGCGTTGGTGAAGGAGAAACTTCTGGACTAGGCGTTGGCGTTGGTGATGGTGAAGGAGTTGGCGATGGCGAAGGAGTGACCTCTGGAGTAGAAACTGGCGGAGTAGAAGTAGCAACTGGCGTTGGTGAAGGAGAAACTTCTGGACTAGGCGTTGGCGTTGGTGATGGTGAAGGAGTTGGCGATGGCGAAGGAGTGACCTCTGGAGTAGAAACTGGCGGAGTAGAAGTAGCAACTGGCGTTGGAGTTGGAGAAAATTCTGGACTAGGAGAAGGAGTTGGCGAAGGCGATGGAGAATTATCAGGCAACACTGTTGCAGGGGTTGTTGTTGCATTTGTATTCTCATCGGCCACCAATGTTTCCTGACCAACTGGGGTTTCTGCCTGTGGAACTATTTGATCTACCATTTTGTCCAAGGCTATCTGACTACTATCTTTACCGAACAGGCTTTTAGGATCTATTTTAAGAATCTGATCCATCAATTCATCCTGATTGGAAATAGAATATATCATTCCACCATAAGCGATATACTGAGCTTCATATCTGCACGCTGGTTCTTCGGGAGCAAATATTGGTGCGCAAACAACGGAATCACCATCGTTATAATATCCCGTAGAATCATAAACAACCATTCCAGGATTATCGAAAAGTGTCTGACCTTTTTTTAGATATATCATACTTTTTATTATTATTTATTGAGTCAACACTGCTCGCACTTTAATATTATCACCTAATGAAGCTGGTGTGTAGCGAATATAAGTAGTTTCATTACTTTTATCAGACAATGTTCCATACGCCGACCAAGTAGTACCATCAGTGGTTTTTTCCCAAGTTCCATCAGGACTAACTGTCGAATCATCGATCAACAAATCACCAGTTACAGCATTATACAATCTAATTCTCAGCGTTGGTACAGTACCACCAAAAGCAGTGGCAAATCTCCATGCAAATATTTTACTTACTGCACTAGAAAGAGATGCTGATGGTTGAAAATGGGAATCGGTAAAACTTGTAGCATCGTCATAGATTACCGTTATACTAAAAATCCTTGCTGGAATACAGTACCAACCAATTGTTGAAAACTCGATCATGAACTGGATTCTTTGATAACCACTCAAACCAGACAAATCACCATCTTTTCCAATCAAAGTCCAGTCACCCGAATCGTTCATGATACCCTTGGTTCTAAAATAGATTCGGTATTGCTCTGAAGTCAAAGAAAACTCTCCCCCACCAAAGCTACCCAAAGCAGAAACTAAAACTTTTTCAAAGTTTGCGCAATCAGGAGTATTGATCGAGGGTGTAATAACTCTTTGATTTGTAGTCGATGCGTATGACCAATGAGCAGACATTGGAAGTGCGTACATTTGACACAGATTTGCAGTATAACCGTGCTGAATAATATGGGCTATACCATTTTCTGACCAAACAGAACATGTTTGTGAACCAGTATTGAAATGGACTGCCAAATTGGCGCTTGCCGTGGGCAAATCTTGCTGTTTATCATCTACCCCCCAAATTGAATCAAAAGGATCTCCAGCTGCAGTTGGATATTTTGTAATGTAATTATGAAAAGCAGTGGCACCAGTCGTAAGTACTAGTAGACGATCGCAAGCGTCAACTATTTCAACAGTATTGAGCGCACTTGTTAAAGGAAATGCACTTGAACTCCCCGGCGGTATCTCAGGTCTGTTCTCAGAAATCCAGTTCATGTTACCGGAA
>CAYNZR010000008.1:0-16899 GCA_964401785.1 uncultured Candidatus Saccharibacteria bacterium | reverse complement strand
GAACAAGATCAAAATTCTATTAATTATAAAAAAATAAAATTGGGCAAAAAGATTGCTTTGATTGTCGGGAATGAAGTAGGTGGTATCTCAAAGTCTCTCTTGAAACTAGTCGATCAAATCGCAGAAATACCAATGAAAGGAAAGAAGGAATCTTTGAATGTTTCTGTTGCCACGGGGATTATGCTGTTTGAATTGATCTAGAGATAATGATTTTTTGTAGGTTGTCGGAGGAGGTGACAGATATATTATGCTTTGATATACTCGATTAATGAAAAAGGTCGATTCGATTGTCAATTTTCTGTTCGAAGTCGGTATTCTAGCAAAAACACCTCGTAGCTGGTCTTTTTTTCTGGGGAGTGGACAACAGTCTGTGGCAGAACATATAAACCGAGTTGTCTATATCGGTTTTTGTTTGGGTTATATGAATGGTAAGGCTGATGTGGGAAAGATTGTCCAAATGTGCCAATTTCATGATGTTTCTGAAACGAGAATTTCTGATTTGAATTATGTTCACCAAAAATATACCGAAAGATTCGAAGATAAAGCAGAAAAGGATTTGTCAGATTCTCTTCCATTTGGAAATAAGATCCAAGAACTATTAAAAGAGTATCATGACAAGAAAACTATAGAATCAATCCTTGCAAAAGATGCCGATAATATCGAATTACTTCTTACTCTCAAGGAACAGATCGATAGTGGTAATGAAAGAGCAAAGTCTTGGGTTAAGAGTATTGTGAGTAGGTTAAAGACGAAAGAGGGAATACTTTTGGCAGAAAAAATTATTGTTACTGATTCAGATCATTGGTGGTTCGCGGACAAGGATGATAAATGGTGGGTTACTAGAAATAAGAAATAAATAGTTAATTAACTAATTAAAAAATCTATGCAAAATATATTACAAATCACAACAACAATTGTTGGTACGATGATGTCTTTGGCGTATTTTCCTCAGGCTTATCAAATGTACAAGAACAAGTCTGGATATAACATTTCAATCCCAACATTCTTATTGTTTGGAATCGGAACCCTTCTTTGGACAATATACGGAATTACAATTAGAGATTACGTGTTGATAATAAGCTTTCTTCCGGGAGTTCTGGGTTCTTGGTTAATTGTTTTTCTTACAATTAAATATAGGAAGACCAATATTTCGACGGAAATCTAGAAGTTATTTGCCGTATTGACATTGTACACACATCGTATATACTGTTGGTTATGACATCAAAAAGCACAACAATCAATGTTCGAATAGACAAAGCAACAAAAAATGCTGTCCAGAAAATTGTTGAAGATTTAGGGTTGGATCTTTCTACAGCAATAAAAACTTTTTTCAAAAAGATTATTCAGACCCAATCCATTCCTTTTACTTTAGAGAAGGGTGGACGAATGAATGATTCTCGTTACTTGGCAGAATTAAAAGAAGATGTTGCCTGGTCCAAAAAACATGGCAAAAAATATACTTCTGCAAGGGAGGCTATATCTGATATACTCGCTGAGTGAAATTTCAATTAGTTTTTTCTAGGGCATTCAAAAAGTCTTTCAAAAAAGTTAGAAGGTCAGCTATTTTTGATTCTGAGAAATTTGAGTTTGTGCTAAATGGACTTATTTCTGGAATCGAATTGCCTTTGCAGTATAGAGATCATCAATTACAGGGTAAATATTCGAATTATAGGGAATGTCATATAAAGTCTGATCTACTATTGATCTATGAAATAGATAAAGATTCTGGATTAATTACGATTGTTGAGATCGGATCACATTCACAGCTTTTTGGTTAATGGAGCTATAATTACTTCTGATGCACATTGCAAAAATGTGTAGCTCTGCCAGCGACTACAATTCTACAAATCTTGCCTTTACAGCCTTTCTTGGAGCATTTCTCTCCGGTCCTTTGGTAGGCGCGGTGTTCTTCTTGGAAATTGCCTTTTTTGCCTTGGACATTTCTATAATCAGACATAGAATCACCGCCCAGATTTATGCCTTTTGAAAGTGTTAGTTTTATTGCTTTGAACAATTCTTTTAGGGTCTTTTCTTTGATTTTGCTGACTCTAGTCTCTGGGTGAATATTTGCTCTCCACAAAGATTCATCGGCATAAATATTTCCGATACCAGCAATCAAAGTCTGGTCCATGAGAACTTGTTTGATCTTTGTGTTGGGTCTTTTATTTATATTTGAGACAAAATGAGGGAAGGTAAAGGTCTCTTCTAGTGGTTCTGGCCCTAGATCTTTGAGATGGATTGAGTCGTGCAAACCCTGTTCTCCAAGCAAGGTTACTTTTGCAAATTTTCTGGTATCTGAAAGAGCAAGATGTTTTTTGTTATTGAAAGTTATTACCATTCGAACTCTTCGATTGAAAGGATCTTTGAGATCTTCTGGCTCTATCGGTTCCCAAGGATCGCTTTTGTTTTTGTTATTGAAATGATATAGACCAAAAAGAAGGTGGCCAGTCATTTTCATGTGGACAAGGATGACTTTGTCATTTTGAAGATATATCAGAATATTTTTGGCTCTTCTCTCTATTTTGACTACTTTTTGACCTATGACATTTGATCTAAAATATTCAAAAAACTTAGGATCTTTGATTGTATCTTTGCCGTGGAAATATGGACTATTGTAACTAGTCCAAACATCGATAATTTTGAGGCCAACTATCGAATTTCTTAGACCATTCACAGTTGTTTGTACTTCGGGTAATTCTGGCATATGCCCACTATAATGTATAATGTAATTATGCGCTATATTTTCGCTTCTATTTTTTTGGTTTTGATTTTGGTTGTACCTTGGCTCATGTTACATCCCGAGCAGGCAAGTATAGTGTATTCATTTATAGGTCATGCCGAAAAACAGGTCGCCGCTGTAATTTTGAGTCATAGTCCAAAATCGGTCATTGATATAAAAAACAAATATTTCTCAGGTGACAGCAGTTTTTGGAATCGAAAACCGGCGAGCAAAGTCAAAGTCTTGATTGTTCCTGGTCATGAGCCAAATTATGGCGGGGCAGAATACTCGACACTGTTCGAAAGAAAAATGGTTGTTGATTTGGCAAAAGAATTGGAAAAATTCATTGCTTCCAATGATCGCTATCAAGTCTTTGTGTCGCGTGATCAGACTGATTGGTCGCCTATTTTTTCTAGTTATTTCAAATCAAATTGGGACGAAATAATTGCTTGGACAAAAGGACACCAAGAGGAGGTTAAGAAATTGGAAAGGATAGGAGAATTCCATCCAGCCGTTTCTCCGGTTATACACAATAAAGCTCCAAAGGATGTCGCTTACAGGCTCTATGGAATGAGTAAATGGTCAAATGAAAATGATATAGATATCATTATTCATGTTCATTTCAACGATCATCCGGGTCATTCAAAGACCAGTCCCGGACAATATTCTGGTTTTGCTATCTATATACCAGAGGGGGCATATTTCAACAGTACTACCACAGAGGCTGTTGCCCACGCTGTCTTCAATCGTCTCCAAAAGTACAATCCCGTATCAGATTTTCCTGGAGAAAAGGCAGGAATAGTTGAGACACAAGATCTCATTGCTGTTGGCGCATACAACTCGCTCAATGCTCCAAGTATGCTTATCGAATATGGTTATATTTATGAACAGCAATTCAATAAACCAGAGCTCTACGATATTGCAATAAAAGATTTGGCTTTCCAAACCTATCTTGGTCTTCAAGATTTCTTTGATGACAAGAATCCTTCCAATTTAGATGGACATACAGACACTCTTCTTATGCCATACACTTGGGAGAGACAGATAGTAGACAACAAATATGATTCGAAAGACGTATTTTCCTTACAAACAGCTTTGGTAAATGATGGGGTATATCCTCCAGAAGACAAAACCTTCAACGATTGCCCTAGAACAGGAAGTTTCGGAAATTGTACAAAAAAAGCGGTCGAATTGTTCCAAAAGAAACGAGGAGTCAAAGGTGAATATGGTATGGTAGGGAACAAGACTCTAGAGGAGTTGAATAAGACTTATTCTATCAAGATTATTTAGTGCACGATTTACTAATTCTGGTTGATTTTTCCTAATTCTTCTTTGACCACACCACTATCGCTCCATGGTATTTTGGAATTATTTGGTCCCATGATATATGGATCGGTACCTTTGCCGGATATAATGACTATTGAACCATGTTTTGCTATCTCCAAAGCTTTGCGAATAGCTTGGCGACGGTCTAGGATTTTGTGAGGTTTATTTTTTATTATTCCTTGAGCAACATCCTCAATGATTTTCATAGGATCCTCGTCGTACGGATCTTCATTTGTGAGAATGATCTCTTTGCAATAATCATCAGCAATCTTTCCCATAGCTTTTCTTTTCCAATTATCGCGGCCACCTCCGGTACCACCGAGAACACCTATTATTGGAGAAGATTTGTAAACTTCATATATCTTTTGAAGAGAATCAGTTGTGTGGGCATAGTCTACTATAACTGTAAAATTACTTGCTTCGATTTTCTCTAGTCTTCCGGGAATGGTCGTTAGATTTTCTATTGCTTTGGCAATTATATCTGTCTCAACGCCCTCATTTTTTGCACAGGTAATGCCGGCTAGAATGTTGGATAGATTGAAAATTCCTTCTAGATTGGAATGAATGAGATGTCCGTCATAGGTAAAATCGATACCTTTTTTGTTTAGGGTATATGGTTCGGCTTGGTTTAGATTGAAAGTAATTTTTTTGTCTGCATTTGGTATCAAGAATCGATATGCTTCTTTATCATCTCCGTTGACTATAATTGTCTTGTCTTTTTTGTGTGATCTTTCGATATTTTTTGCAATTGCCAGTTTTGCTTCTAGATATTTTTCGAATGAACCATGGGCCTCGATATGCTCAGGTGTAATATTTGTAAAAATAAAAGTATCCATTTCCACAAAATTGTGTCTGTAGTACATCGCGCCCTGAGATGAGATCTCTAGGATAGCGTAAGTACAATCTTTATCGACCGCTTCTCTCAGGAACTTTTGAAGAAAAAAGCGTCCTGGTGTGCTCATTTTGAAAAGATTCCTATCTGATGCCTCCGCGATCTTGTGGCGAATGGTGTTTGATAGGGCAGTCTTGTAACCAGATTGTTCCAATATTGCGTTTATTATCTCGACTGTAGAACTTTTGCCTTTTGTTCCGGTGACGGCTATGACTTTTATTTTTCTTGATGGAAATCGATAGATAACAGCACCAAGGAAAGATAGAGACCAGTGATAAGCAGGACTGAAGAAGTTGAATATAGGTGAGGGTATAAACTTTCGAATTGTAAATAATGTGTTATCTAGCATGCTTTTAGATTAGCGCACAGCAGGATTAATTCAAGACCTTGAGAGCCGCTTTTACCTTGTCTCCTGTATCTATTATTGTCTTATCTATCTTTTTCAATGATTCCCGGGCCTCTTCTGTACCATATCCGAGCATTTTTAGTGCTTCTATTACATCAGAATCGCTATTTAGTCCGGTCGAGTATTCTTCACTAGATAATGCTCCAAGTTTATCTTTGAGTTCGAGTACGATCTTTTCGGCAGTTTTCTTGCCTATGCCTGAAACTTTGATGAGATGATTTGTCGAGCCTGATCCAATGGCATTTATGAGAGTATCTGCTGTAACCGAAGATAGGATGTTTATTGCACCCTTTGGTCCAATGCCCGAAATACTAATGAGTAATTCAAACAAATCTTGCTCTTTTTGGTCACAGAAACCATAAAGATCCATGGCATTTTCTCGGATGGCCAGATATGTGAAGAAACTTTGTTTGTCTCCGGTCTTGAGAGTGTGCAAGGTGTCGGCAGTGAGGAATACCCTATAACCAACATCGTTCACATCCAAAACTACAGATTTTGTATCGAGTTTCTTTATTGTTCCGGTTAATGAGGCTATCATGGGGGCATTATAGCATTTTTCTGAGGCACAGCCTCAGGGCTTTACTTTATTTGTCCATCATGTTAACTTACTAACACAAAACTTATGGCAATAACTTCATCCGCAAAGAAAGCACTTCGAGTCGCAAAAAGAAAGCGTGTTTTCAATCTACGCCGAAAAAATGAAATTGAGAAGCAAATAAAAGCTTTTCGTCGTTTGGTTACAGCAAAGAACAAGGTAGAAGCAGAGAAGGTTATTCCACAACTCTACAAAGCTCTAGACAAAGCAGTCAAGACAAAATACATCAAAGCCAATACTTCAGCACGACTCAAGTCTCGTGCAATGAAAGCGCTAGCTAAGATTGGCAAATAATTGCCCTCGTCGTTCAACGGATAGGACGCAGGATTGCGGATCCTGCAATCGAGGTTCGATTCCTCGCGGGGGCACAAAACGAGTGAAGCGAGTTTTGTGCCCCCGAGCAAGACGCCTGAGCGTCTTGCGTCGAGGAATCGAAAAGGTTGAGCATGTCGCGCGGAGCGTAGCGAGCACGACGCGAAACCTGTACTGAAGCTGTAAGCTTCGATTCCTCGCGAAGATATCAAACGAATAAGTGTTTATTTATTGAAACTAAAACCCCAGCCCCTCCAAAACTTTGTGGAGAAAATGTTCTCGATGCTCGGTTTCTGCTATGTATTTGAGCATCATCTCACGAACATCTTCTGGATCTAGTTCGTCGATAAAGATGATGATATAAGGCATGAGTAATTTTCTCGATTTCAAGATCATCCTAGGAGGGAACTCATCATGAGGGATCCAAAAGGACTCCAAATTTAGAAATGGATAAAATTTGTCGTGGATGAGTAGACCGCGATCGTTGATTTCATGGTAGACGATTCGGGGTGGTTGGGAAGCGTGGATCACGAGTGCCACTGCTCCAACGAGGACAAAAATTCCTGTAATAATATTGCCGAGAATTATGCAAACAGCTGCAAGAGCCAAGGTAATGATGCCAACGCCCCAGTACCAATCTGGGCTTTTTTCGACATAGAAATGTTCAGGTGCATTCCAAGAGATGAGAGCTTCGGTTGCCATGGTCTAATTATATAGCCAAGTGACAATTTGTGAAAGTGAATTTTATCGCCATCCTGGTAACCACATTCTTTGTTGGAGTTGATCATTATCGAGAGGAAGTCCATATGTAAGCGGACTCCAGTATATAAATGATATAAGTGTGACAAATACCAAAACTATAGCAACAACTTTCTTATTTTTTGGTTGTAGGGCGCCGATCCAATATGTGATAGCAATGATGCTAAATATCAACGCAACTTCATAGTGATAGAGGAACATAACTCGGCCTATAAGAGCAAAAGGTAACCAGTTTGCCAAATAGCCCACTGCTATGAATAGAAGTAATTTTGATGTGTTTGGGTCTCGAGAGATAGTTTTGTGGAGAATGAGCTTTATGATGATGTACAGTATTGTAAAGATCATTGTGAGACTACCGAGCCAATATATGAATGGGTTTCCCAGTAGATATATATAAGCATTTGTCTCTGTTCCATCCCCACTATTGCCTTGCCAATAAAATACACTTCGCTTCATTATTGGCCATGTATACCATTTGCTTGAGTTTGGGTGTGTAGCAGTCATACCTGCATTGGTTTGGTACATTACTCTATTGAGTTCGACAAACTTTTGCCAAAAACCGATCTCAATCGTTTGGTTGCCACTTTCGGTATTGCCGACTAGAGTTTTTTGGAAGTCATTCGTCATGAATACGTCTCCTTTTCCAGATAGAGGTAATATGGAAAAATGAATTGCAAAAAGAGATACGTATATGAATCCACAAATGAGCAGATATTTACCAATGAAAATCGGTATGTATCTAAAGTATTCTTTTAGCGAACTAGAATTGTAATAATATCGATATGATTCCAAGAGGATTATCATAAAGAGGAATGTGAGTCCGGTCCACTTTATGGATAGGGCAATGCCAGCTGAAATTGTAGAAATTGCAAGAAAGACTGCTTTGTTCGAATCCATCATTCGGCGCGTATATTCCAAGTAGAATAGTATTGCCAAGAATCCAAACAATAACATTACAACATCGGGCAAAATATATCTTGATTGGACAATCAGTGAATTTTCAAAAGTTACTAGAAGTGCGCCGACGGTGGAAGCGGTTTTTGAGATATCGAAGCGACGGCATATATAGTAGATCACTAACGGAAGTACAATACCCGATATTATGGAAACGATTCTCACTAGTATCAATTCTGTCGGCAATTGGTTGCCGATGCTGTCCCAGTTTGCGTTGAGATTGCTCAAGCCGAAGAGCTGACCAACGAAAGCTATCAAAATCTTGAAGAATTGAGGATGTTGGTCGAAGAAATAAGTACCTTGCCAGTAATATGTCATGAAGTTGCCATAAAAAACCTCATCAAATACTACTGACTTTGGAAATCCAAATCGAAAAAGGTGAACAATTGAACTAATCAATAAAATTAGAAATGCTGTCATCCTTGTAATTATATCATGGTATAATTTCCAAATGCCAAAACCACGAATATCCTTTATGTTTCCGGCGCATAATGAGGAAGACAATATTGTTCATTCTGTAGAGATTGCATCCAAGGTGATGGAAGATGTGGCAAGTGAATACGAAATTATCGTTGTAGATGACGGTAGTGTTGATAAAACTGCAAGTATTATAGACAATTTGGCACTTACAAATCCACACGTGAGAGCTTATCATCATGTGAAAAATTTGGGTTATGGCGACGCTCTGTGGACAGGTATCCAAAAGGCTCGTTATGATTGGTTTTTCTTCACTGACTCTGATTTGCAGTTTGATATAAATGAAATTAGAAAATTATTGTCCTATATTTCGGAATACAAGATAGTTTTGGGATATCGTGCTCCAAGGAAAGATCCATTTATGCGTATTTTGAATGGAAAAGGTTGGAATATCCTAGTTAGGATGTTGTTTGGTTTGAAAGTACGCGATATTGATTGCGCTTTCAAATTGATAGACCGCAAAATACTCGCATCTTTGCCTCTCAAGACTCGTGGAGCAACGACTAGTGCCGAAATTCTTATCCGCCTTATGCGTAATGGTCACAAGTGGGTGGAGGTACCAGTTAGTCACTATCCTAGACAGAGAGGTTCTCCTTCGGGAGCAAAACCAAAAGTTATCATCAAGGCTTTCAAAGAACTCATTAAACTATATTTCATGGGTATATGAAAAATTTGTTTAAAAGACAAATTGAAATATTCCGAAGTCTAGATAGGGTCAAAAAAGTAGCTATCATTGCAACTTTTTTGTTTTTGATGATATTTTGTTTCATTCATATTATGCTGGTCCGCGATACTTTCTTTGTAGACAATACTGGTAATATAAATTCAACTCTCGAGGGTTACGGGGATATTCCTCTTCATATGACTCAGATCAGTAAGTTTGCATTTGAGAAGTCATTCAACCTAGGTGAACCGATATATTTCGGAAGAGATTTGCAATATCATTTTTTATTCAATCTATTGCGGGGTAAACTTTTGAGTCTAACAAATTCTTGGTCATTTGCTGTTTTGTGGCCGGTATATATCTTGGTTACAGCAAATATTATTTTGATATTTATGATTTATTACCGCCTCATAAAAAATTTGTGGTTGTCTATCTGTTCTATGTTACTGTTTTATCTTGGAGCCGGCACAGCTGGTTGGTCTGTGCTATTTGGAGAGCAGATAAAAATAATTACAAAATTGACGGCCGAGTATCCACAACAAAATGTAGTATTCGGTCCGGTCATGTCTATGAGTTTCGTTCATCAGCAGACATTCATTTTTGGTTTTACAGCTTTTTTGATTTTGATTTTGCTTATTGATAAATTACAAAATAAATTTAACTGGAAAATCGCCTCGGTAGGGATCATTATTCTCGGACTTATGCCGATGGCTCACATGCATAGTTTCATTGCAATAATAATTTTTGCATTTGTTTGTTTTGTATTTGCATTCAAAAATAGACAAACAAATTATCAAAAAAATATTCTGAAAGTTTTTCTTCCTGGATTCATTTTGGCTTTACCGAGTATTTATTTTTTGACCGCACCACAAAATGGTTCCACAGGTAGCTCTATCCGATTTCATCTAGGGTGGATGGTAGAGAGGGGGATAGGATCGGCAAATTTTGCGACAGAGGCTGGTAGAAGTTTGTTTTCTCTTGATTATCTTTCATTCCTATTTACCAATTTTGGATTAATAATTCCGATTGCGCTGGCAGTTTTTGTTTATTTTGTAATCAAATATCGTACATCTTACGATCAGACTTTGAGAAATCTTTATCCATATCTCCTAGCATCGGTCATTATATTTGCTTTGATAAATCTGATTCAATTCCAAACATGGGATTATGATAACAACAAACTTCTCGCATATTCATTGTTTTTTGCATCACCTTTGGTCTTTTGGATACTTGGTAATGTTGGTAAGAACCGCATAATCCTCAAGCGAATTTTGATATGTCTTATTTTGATTTCATTTAATTTTTCTGGTCTGGTCGATATTGTTTTTCGTCTCAATGTAAAACGGAATAGTTTGTATCAAATATTTAGTAAGGATTCTGTGTTGGTAGCAGAATATATAAAAGACAAAATACAAGAAGATGATCTCATACTTACAAGTCTTTCTCATACCAACCCTGTCGTATCTCTCTCGGGGAGACAGATCGTGGCAGGTTACACCGGTTGGCTCTGGTCGCGTGGTATCAATTATCAAAGTAGAGAAAAAGCCATCAGAGATTTTTATGCTTCGCCCAATAGGGAAAGTAGTTTGCTCAAGGAATACAATATAAAATATATTTTGCTAGACCGAAGTATTGCTGGAGATTTTATTGAAAATACAAAAAAGTTTGATCGATTATTTGATCTCGAGTTTGCAAGTGGTGACAATGTGTTGTATCGGGTGAGGGAGTAGGGGGTGTTTTGTTGTCTGAGTTATGTTCGGGTCGTCATTTATGCGATTTCTTTTTTTGAAAGATGGCATAGTTATCATTTTATAAATTAGGTGTGATTATCTTATGGGATATCGATATCGTGCAGAGTTCAGGGTGTAAGTATAGTTTTAGCAATGATCAATGTTTTTGGCGAACTATAGATAATTTCATAATTTGGTAAGTTTAGAAACCATTTTTTAAAAATTTTAACCAAGATTGAATAAACAGAGTTATTCCATAAATTGCGATAATCCATGATACCCACATTACAAGAAATGCACTTAAGGTTGGTTTAATTTCAATAAAACTTTTTTGAATTTTCCAATTAGGGCTGGATAATTTTTGATCTTGGTCTGAATCAAAATTTAATGAATAATTAAATTCAAAATCATGGTATTCTGACATTTTGATTTTAGTGATTTTTATTGAATGTCCAGATTTGATATTACCCACGTATTTTCCAAACACTTCAACGTTTAAATTGGAGCTTACCAATTTGTTATCTGCTCCTAAACCATAAAAGTTATTTTTGACCCATACATTAAAATACAAAAATGGAAGTGGAATATTTATTATTGAAGATAATCCTTCCGATAGGTCATCAAGAGATATACTAGACTCTACATTTGATGGTACTGAGTCGTTATCATTATTTTCGACTGTGAAGTCGTGATGGCTTGCGGAAGATATTAAAGTGATAGAAAGAAAAGATAGCAATGCTGGTAAAATCACAAGAATTGTGAACCTCTTTCGTGTAGTCCCAAAAAATAAATATTTGAGATTGATACTCATTGGCGGAGGAGGTGAGATTCGAACTCACGGTCCAGTTGCCCGGACTCCGCTTTTCAAGAGCGGTGCCTTAAACCACTCGAGCCACTCCTCCTTATTATCCATTGGCCAACTCTTCTTAAATGTTTAGCATTACTTGAGCCAACAGTCTCAAAATAATTGCATATATCTTCAATTTTTTCAAGTTGGACGGATTTTTTCGATCTTCGAAATTTTGGGTTGAAACCGAGCTCAATCATAATCTGATATATTTGTTCAATTAGTTTATCAGAATAACTAGTAAAATTTACTCGCGGGTATGAATAGTTCTTATGATTGATTTTGTGTTTTTCAATGACAACCGAGCCGTCTGTATCCATTAATCCTCGGAGGCAATTTATTTTAAATTTGTAAGATTTATTTATCCAATCTGGTATAGAAATATTTTGTTTAAGTTTGTTTCCAATTTTTAAGCCATTATTTAGTAAATAATCGCTTAAATTCTTTCTTGAAACTGATATGTTGATAGCTTTACTATTTTTTACTGAGTAAATTTTTGGATTAACATCGAATAATCTATTTATCAATTTAATTATGTACTTTGAGTATTCTTTGTCGGTTTCACTATTAAGAGTAATGTTTACTTGATATGGTGTAATACCACCGTCGCCTATAATAATACCAAATAGCTCTGCTAACTCCGCCGACTGTTTTGGAATTTTTATTTTACGTTTTTGCAAAACCGGATTTGGGGTATATTTACCTTGATTATCCCACCATTTTTTCCATCTAGATTTGCGATATTCTGCATTACCACCTATCTTTTTGTATTTTTTGTAGACCATCTCGCCACCTTTTTTGCCTGCTTTGCTATTGTGACTGTATTGCGACACGATCTTAATATTTTTTGGGTATTGAATTTTACCAACAGAAACTAATTTTGTTAGTGTACTATACGATATTGAGTAGGTCTCATTTCTGTAGTACGTAAGTAGGCGATAGTTAATATTTAGATGCTTTGCAATTTGTTTCCATGATAATTTAGAATTTGTTTGAACTTTTGCAATAAATTGTGCCTGTTTTGAAGGTTTGAATAGGACTCTATCAGTTGTTTTATATTTATACATATGTAGCACGCTTCCTATTTTATCATTTAAGTATTTGAGTTACAATTGATCTATGAATTCAAAAAATAGAATAATGGGTATCGATTATGGTTCAAAGAGGGTAGGGCTTGCTCTTTCTGATCCAAGTTTGAAGTTTGCAATGCCTCTTTCGGTCGTATCCAATGATCCGGAATTGTTAGCAAAGGTACAAAAGATCGCTGTCGACAATGAGGTTAAAGAAATTGTTATCGGTGAGTCAAAAGATTACAAAGGTAATGCAAATCCGATTTTGTTGGATAGTTTGGAATTCAAAGCAAAACTGGAATCTTTAGGTTTTGTTGTCTATTTTGAACCAGAATTTATGACTAGTGTTCAGGCAGAGAGATTGCAGGGAAAAACAGATTTGCTTGATGCTTCTGCAGCTGCTTTGATATTGCAAAGTTATTTGGATAAAGATAGAATCGTCTAACCAAATTACTAGCCACTAGCTTTTGCATTTGTTATGCTTAAAACACTAGTGGCTAATTCCTAGTGACTAACATGATTTCATACGAAGAATTCAAAAAAGTAGAGATTCGTGCAGGCAAAATCTTGTCTGCGGAAAAAGTTCCCGAGACAGACAAATTATTAAAATTGTCTGTTGATTTCGGAGAATTTGAGGATAGTGCAGTTGTTATGCCTCCTCTCGCTGTTCCGGCTCCTCTTGATGGTACGCCCTCTTTGGAAACAGCAGGCAACGTGCCAGTTGTTCAGAAAATTTCAAAACCAAGACAAATCGTTTCCGGGATCTCTTTGTATTTTCCTGATCCTGCTGTTTTGGTAGGTAAGACTTGTATGTTTGTGACCAACCTTGAACCAAGAATTATAAAAGGCCTCCAAAGTAACGGTATGCTTTTTGCTGTCTCAACCAAAGATGGTGGATTTTCACTATTAGAACCAAATTCATCTATACCTCCAGGTACTCAAGCTTCATAATATGGATTTTTCATTTATCAATTATTTTACAGATCCGAGGACCATAATTGAGACTTTGGGTTTGATTGGTGTTATCGTAATAATTTTCCTAGAGACCGGAGTTTTTTTTGGCTTCTTCTTTCCTGGAGATTCTTTGTTATTTACTGCCGGATTTCTAGCTTCGCAGGGTTACATTTCATTTCCAATACTACTTGTAGGTACATTTGTTGCTGGAGTTGTGGGTGATAGCGTTGGTTACGCTTTTGGTAATAAGATTGGTCCGAAGCTTTTTTCTAGGGAAGAATCTTTGTTTTTTAATAAAAAACACATAAAAAGAGCACAGGATTTTTATGATAAATACGGCAAGAAGACGATTATTCTCGCTAGATTCATGCCTATTGTGAGAACCTTTGCTCCGATAGTAGCTGGTGTTGGAAATATGCAATACAGGACTTTTGTATTGTTCAACATCATTGGTGGATTTTTATGGACTTGGAGTATGCTCTGGTTGGGTTATGGTCTCGGTTCACTCATTCCTGATCCGGATAAATATGTTTTACCAGTAATTGTGATAATAATCGTTGTTTCTGCTTTTCCTGGTATACGAGAAGTTTGGAAGCAATTGAAAGAAAATAAAACACTTTAGTTCTTTGTTTGTACTTGATTGACCGTGCTATAATCTTGTATATGCATTCGTCTTTGTTCTTCAAACTATTTCCACCCCCAAAGTTCATGGTGATGAAACATGCAGGTTTGGATATCTCTGATGATGGCATCAGTTGTATCGAATACTCTGGTCATGCTCCAAATTTTCGTATTCATAAATATTCATCATTGGAATTACCAGATGGAGTGGTCGAAGGGGGAGAGATACGAGATGACAAAGTTCTCGGAGAAAAATTGTCAAAAATAGACAAAGATCTCAATCTTAGCTATGTCAAAGTCTCCGTTCCAGAAGAAAAGTCATATCTTTTCCAGACCGATATATCTGCTACCGATCCTGTGGCGATAGCACAAAATATTGAATTTAAACTTGAAGAAAATGTCCCGTTACCCGTTTCTGAAGCAGTTTTTTATTTTGATGTCTTACCTATGTCAGTAACTGGTGGTAAGTTGCGCGCAAGTGTTTCTGTGGTTCCAAGAGTCTATATAGAGAAGATCGTATCTTTGCTTCGTTCATCTGGTTTGTATCCAATAGCATTTGAAGTTGTTCCAAAATCTATTGCTAGAGCATTATTGCCAAATGCTCTCCAAGATTCAGTCATGATTGTTCATATTATGAATAAAAAAACAGGCATTTATATTGTCTGTGGAGGAGTGGTCTGTTTTGGGTCGACAGTTTCGTGGGGTAGTCTTCAGGCTTCAAATACAAATATAAAAACCCTCTTGGACGAATTAGTACGAGTCAATGATTATTGGCTTTCTCATCATTCTGACAGTTCAAAATTAAGCCAGATCTTCTTGGTTGGAAATGATTGCCAGAAATTTGAAACTGAGATTGGTGAAGCAGTATCGAGTGTCGGATTGTCTGTTACTATCGGCAATGTTTGGACCAATGCTTTTTCTTTGGACAGTTATATACCACCAATAATCAAGGAGCAATCACTAAAATACGCTGTATCTGCTGGTTTGGCTATGGATTTGATATAAATATTATGCGACACACTTTATTACCACTACATGAAAGGATTCTGTTGCGCAGAGAATATCATATTCGAGTAACTATCGTATTTCTATTTTTGCTCTGTCTTTCTTTACTCATCGGCATATCTTCGCTATTTATGACCTATATGAAAGCCTTGTCTCTCGAATCCGAAATCCAAGCCAAGGTGAAATCTCTAGACAAAGATGGAGTAAGTGGAGATATAAAGGAGATCCAACAAAGTGTTGTTCGGTCTTTGGCCTTGCTTGATTCTCTCAACAAAGAAAAAACACCGATCTTGTATTCGGATCTTATTGCTGGCCTCATAAATATGAGAGGTACACTAAAATTTACCGGTTTTTCTGTTGCAAAATCAGGCACGACTACATATTCAATCAATCTGCAAGGTATTGCACCTACGCGCAATTCGCTCCTGTCTTTCAAGAGTAATTTTGAAAATTTGACACCTGGTAACAAAGTTGAATTACCGGTATCGGAACTTGCCAAAAGTTCAAATATAAATTTCTCATTGCAGTTGAAACAAGAAATAAAATGAAAAACAACCATCTATTACTCTTAATATTTGCATTTTTTGTAACAGTTTTTGTTGCATCGGTGTATGGGTATATGTATTACAGGATAGATGTTTCTGCTGGAAAAATTATCGATGCGCAATCGTTGATTCAATCAAATGAATTGGCAAAACAGCGTGAGAAAAATTTCTTGGATACTTACAAAGCAACAGCCACAAAATGGTCAAGTCTACAAGATTTCTATATCAAGTCAGATGAAGTGGTCAATTTTATAGAACTAATGGAATCTTTTGGACCAATTTCAAAAAGTGAAGTAATGATCTCTTCTATTGATGCAGACAATCTAGATGGGGCACCAGCAGGCAAGGAGGGAAGGATAAAGATGCATCTAAGTGCAAAAGGATCTTGGTCATCTGTGATGAGAGTTCTTGCGCTCACAGAAACACTGCCATACAAGTTGAGTTTGAGTAATGTAAGAGCTAGTGGTTCGGTCAATACTGGTGCAAAAGGATCTGAACCAAAATCAAGTTGGGACATGTCTTTTGATCTCTCAGTTGCAATGATTGCTGTAGGTACAAGCACAGTCAATACAAAATAATATGAGTATATTAAATATTTTAAAATTTGGTTCAAAAAAGGTTGAAATTGGTAAGAAGAGACCGTTTTTGAAACGCATTGGTCGAGATGTATATATCGATTGGGTTTTGTCTGTCATAGTTTCAGCTCTTGTTGCTGGTACATTGGTATTTTTGGGTTTGAGAGAGAAAAGTCTTTTCATCTCAAATTTGAGCAGTGAGACAAAGAAAGTCTCTCCAAAAGATACGTCAAATATTGATACCAAGGCTCTCGATTCTGTATTGAATAGATATAATGAAAAAGCCTTGCGCAAAGCAGATCTCATACGTTCATTTTCTGGACCACCGGACCCGTCTCTCTAGTACACTTGGTTCTTGTCTCTAAATATGTTATTTTCATATAGGTTTCTATTCCCCTTGTAGTTCAATGGATAGAACAGCGGACTTCTAAGCCGTTGATCGTGGTTC
>CAYNZR010000007.1:0-18477 GCA_964401785.1 uncultured Candidatus Saccharibacteria bacterium | reverse complement strand
TTCAATAAACTCTCAATAAGTCCCGTAACCATCGCACTTGGCATTGCACCACTCATTGATATCATTTTGCCATCATCTGTGACATAGAGTAGATCTTCAGGAATACGATATTGGATAAGTGCGTTCTTTATGTATGTAACCGTTGTTGGATTGATCGATTTGTCTAGAACGAAGAAACTAGTAGGAGTACCTGTAACTCCGGCGTTTATGCCACTCAATTCTTGTTCGCTTACTTTACTGATTGCATTTTGACTATCTATACATTGACCGAAATCTATGAGATCGATACCGAGATCTTTTGCAATCAGTGTAAGTTGTTTTTGATCCATTCCTTCTGGACTGCTTGCTGTTACAGAAGGTGTTATTTCATAAAGTTTTTTCTGATAGTCCCAGAAATTTTGCTGACTACCGACTATGCCAGCACATTCGATTGCTTGAGATTCGCGGCGGGCATTTTTGTGTAATACATTTCCATTTCCATCTGGTGCATCCAATGGTAGACTTCTATATATCCAGGCGACATTGCCTGTTTTTTCGTATTTTTCCATGATTTGATGCATGGTTGCATTGAAAGTTTTGCAAAATGGGCAGGACGGATCAGAATACTCTACTATTTTGATGCGAGCATTTGGATTTCCCATAACATTATCTTTTGATGATACAGGACTCAAATTTACTTTTCGAACCACTTCTTCTGTATTTTTGGAAGGGAGAGTAGTGGTTACAGGTTTCTTTACGTATATTATGGCGATAGCGATGATGGCGCCAGCGATAATGATTGAACTAGACAAATTTAGTGGGCTTGTTCTATTTTCCATTTGTTTATTAAATAATGAATAATTTGCTAAAAAGGTAAAGTAAAGGTCATGGCGGATGCTACAGGAGTATCCCAATCGGAAGTGTCTAGTTTGAGCTCTTTTGTACCACCGAGGTCCTTGTACTTCAAATGTTTGTTGGTCTTTGCATAATCGTAGATATCCTTCGTAAGTCTAACATCTTCTATACAATATGAAATGAGTTTGTCGATTTCACCATTGCGCCACCAATGTACTGCATCAGTCCCATGTCCAGTTTTATTCTTGCCTAGTGTTGCTTCACCTACACTATCGAGCTTGAGTCTTCTACCAAGCACTTTTTGGACTTCTTTCATGAGGTCTAGACTTTTGATCTTTGTAAGATCGCCGGGGTAGTATTTGTTCAATAGAGGTATATCGAAGTGATCACCATTCCAAGTGATGAGGACATCAGCTTGCTCTATTATTGGCCAAAGTTTGCCAAAATCGTTTTCTAAGTAGCTCGAAAATTGATCGGTCAATGAATCATGAATGCAGACAACGGATATATCAAGCGCCGTCGGATCATTTGATCCAACATCTTGAAAGAAATTTTTGGTTTCCAAGTCGAAAGTAATTTTTCTCATTTGTTTATGGGTAGCGCTGTCTCTGTCTTGAATTATAGAGGTGTAAGCTCAGTTTCGTTTCCGGTGACCAGATCTTTTATTTTCAATTTTTGAGAGGAAGTCTCTTCGTCGCCTATACAAATGACGTTTTGTATATTGCGTTTGTTGGCATTACTGATCTGATCGCCGATCTTCTTGTTGGACAAATCTACGAATACTCTCTTGTTATTTGCTCGTAACTTACGTGCGACTTCTAGAGCAAATTGGGTATTTTGGTTTCCCAAAATACAAATTGCTATGTCAGCAGATGGGTTTTTTGGTGGAAGATTGTTGTATGTTTCCATGAGATCTTTTGCTATGAGATCTCCGGCACCAAAACCCACTGCCGGAACCTTGTCATTGCCAAATAGAGCCAAGAGATCATCGTAGCGACCACCACCAAAGACTGAGCGACGATTTGCTGGATTGAGATCGAATATTTCGAATACGTTGCCGGTATAGTAGTCGAAGCCCCTCATCAGGCTTTGATCAAATCGAACATTGGTTATACCAAGTCTCTCAAGTCCAGTCATGACTTCTTTTATTTCTTTGAGACCTTGATGCTCACTGGTTGTCTGGGGTAAATGAGATATGAATTCTTCAAAGTTTTTGGAATTTAGAAGAGTAATGAATTTTGCACTGTCTTCTTTTGATTTGTTGGTAGAAATTAAGATCTCTTCTATACCTTGTGCAAATGCTTCGGCTTTCATTTTGTCCTTCTTGTCAATCAGTTTCGAAATTTTGTAAGCAACTTCTTCATTTAATCCAAAAACTTCTTTGGTGATATAGTTCATCACTTTGCGATTGTTGAGACGAATCTCAAAATCTGTCTCTTTGAGGCCGTAAGCACGTGTTATATCATAAGCCAAATTGATAATTTCAATATCAGCCGATGTTGATTCTACTCCAAAAATATCTGCATTGAGTTGCCAATGTTCTCGAGTACGACCGCGTTGGGGTTGCTCGTAGCGGAAAAGATTGGGTATCGAAAACCAACGAACAGGGAAGGTAAGCTCGCGTCTTTTGTTTGCAATCATTCTGCCCACGGTCGGTGTCATCTCTGGGCGTAATGTAACCTCGCGTTCTCCTCGATCGGTGAATGTGTATGTCTGTTCGTTGACTATTTCTTCACCTGATTTTGCACGATAAAGCTCTGCTGGTTCCAAAACAGAGGCTCCATATTCCTCGTAACCGTATTTTTCGCAATTCTTGCGCCAGATATCAAATATGGCCTTTTCTGTAGACATATCTTCTGGATAGAAGTCGCGAACACCTTTGTATGGCTCAGTGCTCAGTTTTTTATTGAATAATGACATAAGCTCATTCTAACAGAATTGTTTTCTCGAGGCGAGGCCTCGAGGTTTGTCGTACAAAAGATTCGCACTTTTAATTTTTATGTTAGGATAACGTTATGAAACGGATAATCATCAAAGAAGGACCAGTTGTTTTTCTTCGTAATGTTATTTTGATGGAAATACTGGCTACTATCATCTTTTTGGGCGCATCTTATCTGGCAAACTACGAACAATTGTTCAAATATGTTCATTTTGACGATTTGATTAGTTACAACAACTTTATAATTATTATTTTCTCGCTCTTTCAGCTTATATACATTCTGGCTCTGTTCTTTGATTGGTATTTGAAATTTTATGAAATTAGAGAAAAAGAAATAGTTCGACACTCAGGTCTCATCTTGAAGAGAAGGAAATCAGTCTCACTATTACACATTGTTGCTGTTGAGACTTCACAGGGTCCACTGGATCGTATTCTTCGTCACGCAACCCTTATTCTCGAGCATGACAATGGTCGGGTTACAAAGATCCAAAACGTGGCTGGATATGAAGAATATTCAGAAATAATCAAACAGACGATCGACAACACGATGAAAAAACCAATTCATTCTCGTAGTCTTCCTATGTTTCTAAAAGATGGCGAAGGCCTTTTTTTGGAATTCAAACAAACTTTGCGTTATGATATTCGTCGCAAATGTGTCAGCAAAGATGTCGAAAGGGCTGTAGTAAAGACTATTGCTGGTTTTATGAATGCCGACGGAGGCACACTTATTATTGGTGTTGATGATGAAGGCAAGGTTACAGGACTCAAGAATGATTTTGATACATTGGCAAAAAACAATCGTGATGGTTTCGAAAATCATTTGAGTAACTTGGTCAAAACTATGCTTGGGGTCAAGTTTGCAAATTATATCCATGTTCGTTTTGATTATTTCAATGACAATGAAGCATGTATAGTCGCAGTCGATCCAAGTCACAAACCTGCATATATCCAAAATGCTGAGGGCAAAGAAGAGTTCTTTGTCCGCATGGGCAATTCTACTCAACCATTCTCTATGAGTGAGGCGGAGGAGTATATCAAGACGAGGTGGAAATAGGTTGCAATCTTAAAAATTAAAAATTAAATCTCAAATCTAGCGCAGATTGCATATGTCTGGCATCTGCAGATCAGAATCTATGATTGATTCTACTAAATCATGTGCAGAATGAAAAAAGTGTTAATTGGAATTGTATACTGTTTCGATGGTTTGACCGTATTTCTTTGCTACATCGAGTCTCCATAATTCTTTTTCTGACAACATATATTGGTATGGCCAATTTATAAGTTCGCAATAGATAATAAGAAACTTATCATGATGCCGTGGAACCTTTTCTCCAGATGACTTTTCATAACCCTCAATGACTTTATTGAAACCATCTTTTCCGAGAAAACCAAGTATGTCAGTTGCGACCCTGTAAAGGTTCATAAATCGATAGCCGTGAAGCCATTGTTCTTTAGGTGCATATACGTCGATAAGCATAAATTTTCCACTATCGTAAACAGCGTTATCTGCGTGAATGTCTACACAAGTACCCATTAGATGGGTGGAATTAAGTTCATCTTTGTGGTTTTCTATATATTCTTTTACATAGTCTTGATACTTAGATGCAAGCTCTTTTGGTATATGTTTCTCAACACTTCCTATCCATGGTTTTATATCGGTGTGCCTCATAAGGAAATCTTTGTATGCAGTTGAAGGTGCTTTAAGTTTGGGTAGGTTGGATAGACGGGCTGCCAGTTGTTGTCCAATATCGAAGCAATCTGCCAACGAGATGCTGTTATTGACTAGCCTGTTTATCAGTTGATTTGCAGGATTAATTGTGTTCATGATAATGACAAGTTCATCAGCATCATCTGTCGGAGCAATGAATGAAATAATGTCACCTTTAAGTGATATCCCTTTTAATTCCTTGTAGACATCTGGGCTTAAGCGATTATTCCATTCAAAATCAGTTCTCGTAAACTTGAAGCGCTCTATTTTGTTCGAAAGATCGTGAAAATTTTCATTAAAAAACTTACTATCGTTTTTATATATTTTGTATGCATTATTGTCAAAAACAAACACGTTTGAGACTACTGTAATGATGTGTTTGGGTTGCTTGTTTCCAAGTCCTGGGGTATTTCCTGATGTAAAAAATTCAATAATATTCATACTTTATAGTATAACGCCAATTTACAGATAAGTTAAAGGGCCCTGTCTTGCGACAGAGCCCCGTAAGTCACGCCTTGAACTGGCTAGCAAAGAGTTCGGTGGGAAGCTTGCAATCAAACTCCCGACTATACTCCCTGAATGCTGCCCGAACATGAACATGTCCTTCCTGAGTTGAGTCGGTGAGATCCAACTTGATCACTTCGCCATGAATGAGGGGCTCTTCGAAACCGAACATTGCTGCCAAGTTCCAGAGAACTTCATAGTGCGAAGTGTGGATCATCACGTCCGGTAACTTGTCGGCGACGAATCGCTCGAACAGGCTCCCGAGATACGTGAAGAAACGATGCTGAATCGCAGAGCGTTTCTCGATGGCCACACCTTGTTCGAACCGAGGATCGCTTGCATACGCTCGGTCCACATCACGTGCCAGGGAGAAACTCGACCAGATGGCATTCGCAGCATCGATGCTATAGAAATCCATGCAACGAACTGCGAGCTCATGGTCGACTTCCTCGTAGGGGTATCCCAATTTCTTGGCGATGATGTCTGCAGTCCCGAGCGCTCTTGGTAACGGCGAGCTGACGATACGAATGTCCTTGTTCTTGCCGACGATATTGAGAATTTCAGCGGCTGCTTTGCCGATCTGTTCTTTTCCTTCGTCAGTTAGATCAGGGAACTGTCCTGTATAGGCAGTTTTGCCATGTCTCAAAAAGATCAGTGTTTTCAAAGGTGTCCTTTTGTGTTTGTTTCTACTAACGTTCTTTTCAATTATAACATATAACAACCTATTTAGCAAGGGTTAGAAAATACCTAGAACGTTTGTGTTTTTGTTGTATAATAGCAGTATAATTAGTTGTAATTTGCAATTTAACGTTATTTTCAAATCTGAACCAGAAGGCGGCTTCACAGCATCTGTACATTCTTTGCCGGGATGTATAAGTTTCGGTAAAGATCTGATTGAAGCAAAAAAGATGATTATTGATGCTATCAAGGGCTATATCATTTCACTAAAAAAACACAAACAGACTGTTGTTTCTGTGTCAGAGAGCTTCGTTTAACTTTTAACTTTGCACTTTTCACTCTTTTATAAATCCTTCCTCCTACCTCTTGCCCTATCTAGTTCGGTCAAAAGTTTCTTTCTCAAACGGATATTCTTCGGAGTAATTTCTAGATATTCATCATCACGCATGAGTTCCATACCGCGTTCAATACTGAGTTCATAGTGGGGAACGAGGTTGAGAGCCTCATCTTTTCCAGATGAGCGCATGTTAGAGAGTTGCTTGCCTTTGCAAGGGTTCACGTCCATATCATCACCCTTTGAGGTGTCACCGATAACCATACCCTCATAGATGTCTGTTGCTGGGCCGATATATAGACGTCCTCGATCTTGGAGATTCCAGAGTGAGAAACCAAATGATTTGCCTGATGCCATAGAGGTCATAGATCCAGTCTCACGTCTTTCTATATCGCCAGCAAAAGGTTTGAAACCGATAACTCGACTAGACATGATACCTTCACCCTTGGTTTCAATAGTGAAGATGTTTCGATAACCCAAAAGACCGCGAGTAGGTGTGTCGAAGACCATGCGCACTTGATTGCCGTGAGTCTTCATATCTTTCATAATGCCTTTTCTCTTACCCAAAGTCTCGATGATTGTTCCAGAAAATTCTTGGGGAACATCGATAATGACTTCCTCGAAAGGTTCGAGTTTTTCTCCATTTTCTTCTCGAATAATAACCTTTGGTTGAGAAATTTGAAGTTCATAACCTTCTCGACGCATGTTTTCGATAAGGATTGCGATATGAAGTTCTCCGCGACCATAGACGGTAAAGCCATCCATCGAAGGTTCGGTAGTATTGAAATCAACTTTTAGCCCAACATTTGTTTCTAGTTCGCGCTCGAGTCTTTCGCGGATCTGTCTTCCTGTGACGAAAGTACCTTCGTGACCTGCAAAAGGTGAATTGTTGACTAGGAATTGTAGAGAAATAGTCGGCTCATCAACCGTGATAGCTGGTAGAGCAGATGTTGCTTCGTTGTCAGTGATAGTTTCGCCAATATTGATCTCAGGAATACCTGCAACTGTGACAATATCGCCAGATTCGGCAACTTTTGTCTCGGTTCTTTGTTTGCCATTGAATGTAAAAAGTTTTGTAACTTTGCCAGAGAATGATTTGCCGTCAATATTTTTTACCCAGATATTTTGACCATCTTTGATACTACCATCATAGACTCTGCAAATAGCAAGGCGACCTAGGAAATTGTCATAACCAAGGTTGAATACTTGAGCAGTAAGAGGGGCACTTATGTCCTTGTTTGCAGGAGGAACGTGTTCGAGAATAGTTTCCAAAAGAGGTTTCAAGTCTTTTGATTCGTCCGTAAGCTTTTTCTTGGCAACACCTTCGCGACCGATAGCATAAATAGTAGGGAAATCGATTTGTTCATCATTTGCTCCCAATTCCATAAAAAGTTCCAAGACTTCATCATGAACACGAGCTGGATTTGCTGCGGGTTTATCTATCTTGTTTATGATAACGATTGGTTTCAAACCAAGTTCAAGAGATTTTTTGAGAACAAATCTAGTCTGTGGCATTGGACCTTCTTGAGCATCGACTACCAATAGAACAGTATCGATAGAACGCAATACTCGCTCGACTTCTGATCCGAAATCGGCATGTCCAGGGGTGTCGACTATATTTATCTTTGTAACTGGTCTTCCAGAGTCTGGAGCGGGGTAGTTGATCGAGGTGTTTTTTGCATAAATAGTAATACCACGCTCTTGTTCTAGAGCATTTGAGTCCATTGAACCCTCATCTCCATGACCGCATTGGGTCATGATGGCATCTGTAAGAGTGGTCTTGCCGTGGTCCACGTGAGCGATAATTGCTATGTTTCTGATTTCCATTTGATATAAAAAGGAGCCTGTGGCTCGGTCCTTAAGTAAAGCATGAAAATGGTGGTGAAGTCAAGGTGTAATATATTTGATAGTCACTTCTATATTTATCTACAAATAAAGTTATAATATACGATATACCAGTAATTTTTTATTATGAAAAAGAAATATATTTTTGTATTAATAGTAGCGTGTTCATTTATGGTGTCGATACAGAGAATTTCTGCACAGACTCAGGATGTTCCAAAGATCATTTCTGCTGAAGTAAATACGGATACTGATTTAGACTACAATAGCGTATATCACTATGGAAATTCATTTGGAGGTAATTTTATTCAGGGATTTTATCAAACTATGATAGAAGATATTGCTCTAGATATCTCTTTTGGTACAGGAAATATTGATAGAAAAATAAAGAAAATCACAATTAGTGATGGTGTATCTACTTGGTCAACTTTCATAAGAGAGGGTATGCCACTGATTGTTTATTCTGATGGAGTAAGAATTATTGATTATTGGCAACCTGAGATTCGAACTTTTTCAAAGGGTAAAATTAACAGAATAACTGTATATGCCCAACCTCAATCACAAGATTCTTATAATATTTCTTTCTGGAAAAACAACAAAAATAGCTTCGTTAAGATATATTTTACAGATGGAACGGTAGCGTCAACGGACAAATTTACAAACTCCACACTTTCGAAGAAATCTGCAGTACAACCTATTATCGAAAAAGCAGAACTGATTAATCAATCAAATTATGATTTAATCACAGAAAAGGGTAGTCTTTCTTCATTTGGTATTCCAGGTGATGTAACTATTGATTTGACACTGAACATGAATGGGACGAGTAAAACCATTGCTTATATTGCAATAAAGAAATCTTCTCAGAGTATCAATCTTTGGAGTACAAACCAAAGTGGCAGAAGCGGAAATGGTTATGGTGGAATGGGGGTTCTAGATGCGGTTAGAGATTTTCCTTATGGTCTTTTGGTAACGAGAAACAATCAAAAACTTAATAATCCCTCGGATAAAGGTATTGTAAGAGATTTGGGATCTTATTCAGGGCAATCAAAGATTAGCTTCAGACTCTATGCAGACAAATATGCTGGTCTAGATTTTACAGATGATTCGGAGATTTATGTAGTATTTAATGATGGCACTATAATCAGTAAGAAAATTTCGGTTTCAAATGCAAATTCTAGCTTATCAAGTACCGATCCTGCTATTACAAAAGTAACATTAAGTGACAATAGTACCAATAGCAATTCAATAAGAGAAAGTATGTATGGTAATAGTAAATATTGGCTATGGAATATTGATCTTGATCTAAAAAATAGAAATAGAAATATATCTTTCATATCAGTATCAATGAGAAATCAACGCTGGTCAACTGATGAAACTTATGGATCTTTGTTGAATATATATGACAATGGAAAAGTTATTTCTAATAGTTCTAGGAAAATCTTGGGCTCACTCGGCACTGGTACAAAGAAACTTGCTGTTTACGGTCTCAAGGAAAATGATGCAAGATATGATATAAGCAATGCGGGAACAGTATATATTGCTTTTGATGATGGATTTGTTATTTCCTATGCTCTCTCTAATGACTCGGTGACAAATCTGTTAGAAAATATTGATATAGAATTTCCAGTTTTGCCACAAAATACTTATTTGAATTCAGGTTATAACGCTGGAGAAGGTTTGGTCCTTGAGTGGAAACCAGCTACAGATAATGTCGGCGTTGCAGGTTACAAGATATATCGTGCTGAATATATCACCCCAGCTAGAGGATCAAGCTACACTGGACCATTTGTTGTTATAGGCGATACAAAGAATGTTTATTTCACAGATAATGATCCAAAATTAGACAAATCGAAATACTATTCATACTATGTTCGTGCTTATGATTTGGCTGATAATCTATCTTATCAATATAGTACTGCTTTTATAAGAATTAATGATCTCATATCAAAGAAAACTGAACTAAAAATAGATAAAGAAAGACCTTCAGCTCCACAAACAGTCGTAGCTAAATATGCTGTTCCGGGTCATATAAGTTTAAGTTGGAATGATTCTTCGGATGATGTGGGAGTACTGGGTTACAAGATTTATCGAGATGGAGTGCAAATTGGTACATTACAAACATCTCGTGGTGGATCATTCAATGACTATGATATAAAACCTGGGAATTCATATACGTATAATATTTCCGCATATGATGCACAAATGAATGAATCAGTGTTATCTTCGTCGGTAACCGAATTTTATCCTAGTGACTCATCCACGATCTCGACAAAGGATCAAACAGCTCCTACTGCACCATACAATCTGACCACGAGAGCCGTTTCAGCTTCAAAGATTGATTTTTCATGGTCTCCTTCTACAGATAATGTCGGAGTTGCCGGCTACAAGGTATATAGGGATGAAAAAGAGATTTCAACTACAAAAGGTACGTCATATAGTGATACGGGACTTCAACCTGGTTCAGCATATTCATATTATATTAGGGCATTCGATGTGGCTGGCAATACCTCAGAGAAATCATCTTACCTCACAGAATTTACTCAAAATTCTACAACTGTTACGGCGACAAAAGACACTCAAGCCCCTTCATATCCTCCAAATCTAGTAGCAAGGGCTGTTTCATCAAGTCAAATGGACATCTCTTGGTCTCCTTCTACGGATAATATTGGAGTAGCTGGTTATATTATTTACAGAAACAATGTGGAGATCGGTAGGACAACAAATCTCTCGTATCGAGATAATGGTCTCTCTGCTGGTACTGATTATTCATATAATGTCAAAGCCTATGATGCGGCTGGCAATCAGTCGTATATGTCCAATTCGGTGACGGAGTTTACATCAAGCAATCAAACAACTATAAACAACACAAGAGATACCTCTGCTCCATCCTCTCCAAGTAATCTAACGACTAGATCAGTTTCAACTACAAAGATAGAATTTTCTTGGTCCCCATCAACAGATAATGTTGGTGTTGTTGGCTACAAGATATACAGAGATGACAGAGAAATATCTAGTATTACAGGTACATCGTATAGCGATAGTGGACTTCAGCCTGGTTCAGCATATTCGTACTATGTAAAGGCCTATGACTCGGCAGGTAATCTGTCTCAACGCTCTTCATATTTGACTGAATTTACACAGACTGCAGTCATAATAAACAATGCTCCATCTGACACCCAAGCCCCTTCATATCCACCAAATCTTAATATTCGTGCGATATCTTCATCCCAAATAGAAATCTCATGGTCTCCATCAACCGACAACGTAGGCGTTATGGGATACATAATATATCGTAACAATACGGAGATTTCTAGAACGACTGGTACGTCATATCGAGATAGTGGTCTCTCTGCTGGCACTGATTATTCTTACAGCGTCAAAGCCTATGATGCGGCTGGAAATCAGTCGTATATGTCCAATTCGGTGACGGAGTGGACACTTAGTGGTGTTTCTCAAAATAACATGCAACCTGTAAATTATTTGTCTTCAGTTATAAATGCTGTAACTCAAATACTTTTGGGGAAGAGTTTTACAAAATGATTGACTAGAGGCTGGTTTTGAGTGTAAGACAAAATTGATCTAATAATAAAAAAGGAGCCCCGAGTGTCGGGGCCCCTGAAGGAGTGGGCGCTTTATCCACGGCTGGCGTGGTGGATCTGGCTGGTGCCAGCGGAGGGGTTGCGAATGATCACATGGCGATAGCGGGTCATCTCGCCGATGGCCCGTCCGTGGGAAAGTCCGAAGTCACTGTTGGGGACGCCACTGAATGTCCGCAACGCTGATGGTCGGCACCCTTGTCCTTTGTTCTGATCAGACGTCGTTCCGTGTCTGCCGCTTTGTTGTTGACTCATAGTGTTTCCTCATTCCACTCCAATTCCTCACCGGAACTGGTTCGGTAAACATAATACTCCTTTATGAGAAAAAATCTAGTGGTGGATAACTACCTAGGTACAGCCTCAATCACTGAGATTATACCTTAGTAGGAAATCTTCATTGTTTTTTGAACATTTTTTTATCAGGATTTTATCTTCTTCTGATATTATCCTTTCATGAATAATGAAAAAGCCAATCAAGAATTCCAAAATATCTTTGAACACACAAAGTCGGCAGTTATTGCAATTGACAAACTATTGAATTTTGCAGTTTCTAGTCGTGCTTCTGATATCCATTGTGATCCTTGCGATAGTGGCATAGCGATCAGATTTCGAGTGGACGGCATTATGACTATTATGGGTATGTTATCTAGAGATATGCATGACGAGTTTATCGCTCGTCTCAAGATTCTCTCTGCTTTGCGTACAGATATTCACAATGTTCCACAGGACGGGCGTTGGCGTGCTCTGGTTGCCGACAGCACGTATAATATCAGGATTTCCATTATGCCCACATATTATGGAGAGAATGCAGTATTGCGAATATTACCATCCAAAGTTCACGGAGATTTATCATTTGCAAAGTTAGGTTTCAGGCCCGAACATAGAGACAAGATTACCTCTGTTCTTGGTCGCAAAAATGGTCTTATCTTAGTTACTGGTCCTACAGGTTCGGGCAAGACTACAACGCTCCATGCTTGTTTATCGATCAAGGCTCGAGAACCACTTTCCATTATTTCACTTGAGGACCCTGTCGAGTACGAGATTGCTGGTGTGCGTCAGGTTCACATAGATCATAACTATGGTGTAACGTTTGCTTCAGGTCTCCGCTCTGCATTGCGCCAAGATCCGGACGTGATTATGGTTGGCGAGATTCGTGATTCGGAGACTGCCAAGGTTGCGATACATACTGCATTGACTGGTCACCTTGTTTTGTCTACTCTCCACACAAATTCTGCCTTAGAAACTATTCCACGATTAGTCGATATGGGTATCGATCATTATCTCTTGGCTTCTACTCTCAAGCTTATAATTTCTCAGAGACTTATCCGGATCATGTGCAAAATCTGCGAATCTTCCGGTTGTATCGAATGCAATAATTTTGGATATGTGGGTCGCTCAGTTGTTGCCGAAGTTTTGAGTATTGACTCAAAGATGGTTGATCTCATATCTCAAAAATCACCTTTTCATATACTTTACGAATATGCCAAGGCAACAAACTTTGTGACGATCGATGATGATGCGATGGAGAAAGTCAACTGGGGAGTTACGACTGAGAATGAAGTAATGAGTGTTTTGTATACCTAAATCCGATACACATATGAAAATATTTAATAAAAGAAAATGGAATAGAACCGAAACAATATTGTTTCTAGAAAGATTGGAGATGTATGTTTCTGCTGGTTTGCCTATAAACAAGGTATTACATCTTTTGTCAGAAAACAATGACAAATACAAACAGCTAGCTATATCAAATATAGCCAGAGATTTCGAGAAGGGTCAGTTGTTGTCATATTGTTTTGGCAATCATATCGGTCTATCGACTATAGTTTGTCACATGATCGAATATGGTGAATTGTCCGGCAAGCTCAATCGTTCAATAGCTTTGTCTATAAGTCTTCTTACAAAGGAGGATGAACTCTGGAAGAAATGTCTAAATGCCTTGCTCTACCCAGTTTTCATTGGATCATTTTCTCTTATTTTGACCTTTGTCCTGATCCAAAAAGTCTTGTCCCAAATAATTCCACTACTAAATAGTCTAAAGGTTGATTTGCCATTTGTGACGAGAATGGTGATCTTTGTTTCGGATTTATTTAGAAATTACGGACTATATATTGCACTTGGGATTGTCCTAGCTTCTTATCTCACAAAGATGTCATATACCAAGTCAGACAAATTTCAACGGTTTACTCAAACATATTTCGCAAGGATGCCTATTTTGGGTAAAATTATCTACAATTATTATCTATCACTTTTTTTACAATCTTGTGGATCGTTGATCGAATCTGGACTCACTATTTCTGATGCATATTTGCGGTCGCAAAAGTCGGTGACTTTTTGGCCAGTGAAGGTTTTGTTATCTAGACACCTGGGAAGGATAGGAGAGGGTATGCCACTGTCCCGTGTGTTTGAATCGAAGAATAACCCTTCCTTTCTCTATTCTATTATCAATGCTGGAGAAAATTCCGGTAGTTTGGGTCACTCACTAATGAAGGCACATCAAATCCTTGATCGCAATCTCGATCAATTTTTGAAAAAATTCACGATCCTGATCGAGCCTGTAATGATGATTGTCATGGGTTTTGTTGTTGGGACAATTGCAGTTTCGATCATGATACCTATATATAGTATTTCCAATTCATTACAAAAATGACCAACAAAACTTCTTTACACAAAGGGTCTGTGCTTATCGATCTTATCATTGCGCTTGTTTTGGCAAGTTTATTTATTGCAATGATTGCCAGAAATACTAGTCTTGCAAGACAAACTTTCGACAGAGCAAAGATCCGGTCTGATGCTATGTCTACTGACGGCATATTGTTTGCTTCCTCGACATTACGTAGCGGATTATACGGAAATGAATTTTATCAAAATGAAATAGATCTTGGTTTGGGTACTACTAGTCAGACAAATTTTTCATTTATTGAACCAAGACACAATAGTCAAGATGTCCAAATTTCAAGCAATGGTCTTTGTTCGGTTAACTTCACAAATGGAAAGGTTCAATCTATCACTCCGGTACTCCGTAAGATACATTTACCGATAGATCCAAACCAGAATCCGACATCTCTTATAGTTCGAAATAGTATTGCATATGTGAGCTTTGATTCGGCTTTGGCTAGTGATGCTGATCTTGCCATGTTCGATATACGGGACGATGAAGCTCTTGTACTTGCTCGGATAAATACCGGTCCAGGTATCATAGACTTTGTCCTTGTGGGAAAATATCTCTATGCTGTATCGCCGAGTCAGGTCGGGCAAGTTCATATCATAGAAGAGAGTGGCTTGGACTCTCTAATATTGAAAAGCCGTTACAAACTACCTCTACCATATGCAACTGCTACTCCTGCTTTGGGAAGTGCAATTGCTTATGCGAATGATCTGATATTTTTGGGCACCCAAAAATGGTCAGGTGATGAGTTCAATATTTTGGATATTAGAAACAGGGAAGCCCCAGAAAAGAAAGCGGGTTATGAAGTGGGTAGTAAAGTAAATCGCATATTTGCCTATCTAGATCGGGTCTACGCAAGCGCATCGAATGAGCAACAATTATTAATATTTGATATACCATCGAGCTCACATTCTTCTGATTTGCCGGACGATATTCAACCAAGGGCCATATTTTCTCCCGATGGCTGGATGAGACAGGAAGGTAGGGCTATATCATTATTTGAAAATAGATTGAAATTTGGTCGCACGTCTGGAGGTTTTGATCTCGCAAATGAGCATGAATATTATGATTTTGATATCAATTCAAGTACTACATTTCAATATTATCAAAGTCAAAACCAGAAAGGTGGTGTATATGACATTGTTGAGGACAAATTGTTCACCTATTTTGTCTCAAGAGAAAATGACAAAGAATTTTATGTAATCAGAAATGAGGATCGAGAGTTCATTGCTTCAACATCAGAAAGATCGATTTTTACATTTTCTCTGCCGATTATTCCAGAGCGGATGACGTGTTATCTAGACAAAATATATATTCTTGCAAAACAAGCACCATTTATTTATGAGTTAAATTTCAAAAGCAATGATCAATAATAGTGCCGGCTTGAGCTTGATTGAGATGATAATCTTCACCGCGATTTTTTCTGTCATGGTAACAAGTTTTTTCAATGTTACGCACCTATTTTATCGAAGTAATATGAGTTTATTCGACCAAATTTTGTCTGAATATGAATAAGTCAAAACAAAACAAAGGGTTTATAGCTTTCATGACAATCCTGATGATTGTTTCTGCGGTTACATGCTTTTCGTTTGTAGTTCTCTCGTCTGCTTATGAGTACGCTGACATTGTATATCGAAAGGGGCTGAGAACACAGGCAAATTTCAATCTCGATTCTTGTATGATTTATGCAAAATTTATCTATGCGCAAAACTATTTTTTGGTAGGCGAAGTAAATATTGACGAATTCCATTGCAGATCAAAAGTACTCAATGATTTTGTTGGTAATGCGACAATATTTGCCACATCTACTCTGGGTGATATCTCTCTTGTGCGCAAAATATCTTTCCATAATGATGGATTTGTTGTTGTGAGTGTTCTGCCCGAATAGAATAGAAGTTTATCGAGCTTTGAGATATGAATAGATATCTTCGATGGCTTTCACTGCATCGCCAGCAGCTATATTGTTTTGGTGATAGAGTCCGTCTGTACAATCTCCGGCAGACCAGATTCCCGCAATTTTGGTCTTTTGATTTTTTGGATCGACAGGAATATGGTTGTGATCATCGAGCGGAATTAGATCTTTTATAAAATCGGTATTGGGTAGGGAGCCTATTTCGACAAATATGCCAGTCACATCGAGTGTTACATCTTTGTTATCTTTTGTATTTGTGTAAATTATTGAATTTACAAATTTGTCACCTTTGACTTCTTTTGGTACAGCAGAAGTGATGACGCGGACATTTGAGTTTTTGCTAACAGTCTCTATTGTTCCAGGATCAGCACGGAATTTCTCACTGCGGTTCAGGATAGTGACAGTCTTACAATATGCCATAAGTTGAGCTGCACTATCGAAAGCGGCATTACCTCCACCGATCACTGCTACGTCTTGTCCGCTATACATAGGCCCATCACAGGTTGCACAGTAAGTGAGACCTTTGTGCTCGAATGTTTGGGCACCAGGTATTTCCAATTTGCGACGATGACTGCCGGTCACTATGAGAACAGTCTTTGCCTCGTACCATGTCTTGTTTGTTTGAATAGAAAAACTATTCGTTGGAGAAGTAGGGGAACTAGATTTCTTTATTTGAGTACATACTTCGCCCTCTTTGATATCGATAACTCCATCAGCATAGGCTTTGACGTGATTTTCGAGGCTGTGAGAAAGATCAATACCGGTTATTGAAACAGTACCTATCCAATTTTCTATCTTATCTGAGACAGAACTTTGACCTAGCCAATCTTTTGTAATGAAGACGGTCTTGAGTCTCTTGCGTGCAGCATAGACGCCAGCCGCTGCCCCCGCTGGACCACCACCGATAATTGCTAAATCATAGATCATAGTCAGACTATTGTAACATTATTCTATTTGGCTTCACAAATCGCTTTTAGAGCATTTATATCATTTTGGCTCAAGTTGGTATTGCTTTCTGTATTATATGCATTCATGATTGAATTTTGTCCATCCACATGGTCTATTCCTAGGGCATGACCAAATTCGTGAGCAAGAACCCTGATGAGTTTATTATAATCTTTGTATTCGTATATATTTATCCTTTGACCTTTTTCATCTAGCACATATTCACCTTCTTGGAATTCCGGTCCATTGGTGAGGCTTATCTGATTCCATTTGTCTATCTTTTGATTGATGTCTTTGTTCATACTATTTAGCGTTGCTCCAAGACTATTGAGTTCATTCACTATGATGTTTAGTTCTTGAGTGGCTTTGTTTATAGCTTGAACATTAGATCTGTTGCTCTTATCAGATTGATATTGTTTTATCATTGATTCAAGTATTTGTCTTTTTGATTCGTACTCAGATTTCAATGTGTCATATCTTGCTTTTTGATTCTCGTAACTATCTTTGTTGCTGTCTATAGTCGAGCCAATAGCTTTCAACTGTTCAGTTGTCGCTTGTCTTTGATCGTAAATAAGGTTGACCTGAAGTTTCCTTTTGGAGAGGTCGAACATTTTGTCAGCTTCTTCTCGTGAATAACGGAAAAGTTCCTTGCCGTATGCATTGCTCCAGATCGAGCTAGCTTTTTGTAAATTGTTTGCGAATTCTTCTCTTGTTTGGCCGAACTTTGGGTTGAATTCTTCAATGTAATAAACGATCGGTTTTGAGCACGGTTTTTCTATGCCAAGAAATGTGGTGACAATTTCGTATAATGGTACATATTTTTCTCGGTTTACATAGCCAATTGCGGTCATCGTACCCAAGACAGCTACGACGAATAGGGTATTACCGATATGTTTCCATGAGTGCATGGGTAAATAATAGCAGGTTTTGCAAAACTACTTCAACCTCGACCTTCGTAGAAATGCTGGAATCGCACCCCAGTCATCGTCATCTTCTTTTTCCTCCTCTTTCTTTATTTCAATCTTTGGTGTGATGGTTGGAGGAGTTTCTTTTTTTGGTTCAAGTGGTGCGTTGAAGATTTTGCCTTTTTCTTGGACACGCTTCATGATGCCTGCTACTGATGATTCTGTTGGAGCAGGAGATACTATTGTAGAGTTTGCTGGTTTAGTATTGGATGAAGATTCTGGGAAACCTGTGGCGATGACAGTTATCTTGATTTCATTTTTCTTGAGCTTATCATCGCGAACTGTACCGAAGATTATCTTTGCTTCTGGATCGATAGACTCGGTAATGACTTTTGCAGCGTCTTGGATCTCGAACATTGTCAGATCTTCACCGCCTGCGATCGAGAATAGAACACCCTTTGCACCAGTGATCGAGACATCGAGCAATGGGGAATTGATAGCTGCTTTTGCTGCTTCTATTGCGCGATTTTCACCTGAGGCTTTGCCGATACCCATGAGTGCAGAGCCGGCATTTTCCATGACAGTGCGGATATCTGCGAAGTCGATGTTGAT
>CAYNZR010000006.1:4314-20676 GCA_964401785.1 uncultured Candidatus Saccharibacteria bacterium | reverse complement strand
CTTAAAAATTTTATTTTAGATTGAACAGTTTCACCACTTGTTGCGTCACCAGACAAATCTCCCAGAGTGCTTGATATTTGCCCATTGAAACTTTGTTTTGCTGATGCTATTGCGCGTGCAACTTCTGACGACCTTAAACCCTCGGCTGTCTTTTTTTGTTGCATCTCTAGTGTTTCCGCTCGAAGTTTTCCTTCTGGTGTTGATTTGTCTACGGCGGATAATTCATTATTTATTTCAGTAAGTGTTTGTTTATATTCTTGAGTTTCGCGACGCCTAGCCTCAATTTCTTCGCCAATTTCTAAGCCTCGAATTTGAGTTCTGTTTGCATCATCAACGACTCTGTTCATCAATATTGCACTTGCGTCCTGTTGCAACCAGTCTTTTATTACTATATCCGGTACTATCGTATTTGGAATTTCGACCAAACGAGGGTCAATGGTTCTAAGGATAATATATGAAGCCAATACAAGGAGCAGGCCATACACTGCGTGGGTGACTTTTTCTAGGCCCATCTTTTTGCCAGAAAAAGATGCTGTGTACATGTACTCTGCCCCACCCCAGACGATCATAACAACAGCTACCACTGCCGAAAGGCCGATGAGGAGATTTATAGTATATTGAACATAAGTTTTGAAATTTACAGTTGGTTGTACGGCACCATTACCACCGGTTGTGCATGTTATTCCTCCCCCTTCGATACATGGCAAAGGTGCAAGTACGGTGTAGTCGCCAGAGGTAGGTGGTACAACATCAGCCCGCACCTCTCTAGTACCCATAGAGATCAACCCAATACCCATGATCATGGCGAGTACTAGTATTTTTGGAATTGTGGTGCTTTTTGTTTTCATTTATTTATTATTAGAATTTTTTGAGCTAAATTTTGCAGAAAAACCAGCACTAGCTGTTTGTAGGATATCTTTTTTGTTCTTTATGGTAAGTTCGATATTCGACGAACCTTCTGAATCTTCTGGTGCTCGTAGTGTGACTGATTCATTCGTCTCTAGCTCTGGCCTATCGTAACCATTGATCATCCATGTGAGAAGTAGATTTCCAAGATCGTTCGTTGGTTTGTTGAATCCAAAAGGTACCATGAGAACACTCATTTCCTTTTCTTGACCTATATAAATATTCTCACCCACAGTTTTGTTCCATAATGGTCCATACAATGGATCATCTATATAAAATGATAATGAAGCCTGACCATATTCGACTATTGTTGTTGCGGAAGCGCGTTTTGAGCCATCGCGTGTAGAGACTGTTACTGTTATCGTTGCCTCTCTAGGAACAATCTCTCCTATATGTGTATAGACTTGTTTGCCATATCCGGATTGGTCTTCTACTGCACGGCTGTTCTTCTTCCATTGATATACGAGACTTTTGGGATCATATTCGACACCTTTGGAATCTGCCAAATGTGGAATTGCAATGATGTTCACATTGTTTTGATAGACCGTTGGTGTTTTGCCTCTGAAAAATGGTGGAACGTAACCAGTATTCTCTAGGATGATATCTACTGAGCCAGAGCCGATGACGATAGAATTGCTAAAAGACAGTCCGCTAGTTGTGATTGCTGTAGCAGAAACTTTCTTTTCTTTTCCTAGTGTAGGCGCCTTTGTTTCCAAAGAAACCAAACCTATTCCCTTTTGGGCCACTTTGCCATCTATTGTCCAAGTTATTGTTGCAGAATTTATGTCTATACTATAACTTTTTGCAGTGACAGTGACTTTTTCTTCTGGTCTGGGGTTGTCATTTGAAATAGTAAGATCGATACCATTGGCTCCGACTGGTACTCCTTGAGCATGGGCAAAATTGAAGCCAAATATTGAGATTACGATGAAGCTAGTTAGAAGCAGTAAACGCATGACATTATTTTAGCATGAATCATACCCTCAAAAAATTATTTTAATCCACCGTTTGGAAGTCTAATGCCGTTTGTGTTCAGTTTGGGAGGAATGTTCGAATTGTTTTGCTCGGGCATTCTCACTCCCTTTCCATTTTGATCACTCGTATATCGTGGTTTCCTAATAGAAACATTGAGATCTGGTTTTACAGATATACCTGTCCGATCTTCGAGTCGTATCATCACAATTACCGCAATGATACCGGCAGTTGCCGCAGGTAATGCTTGGATTGCTGGTATTATTTCAATTACACTCGATATTATCTCTGTTGCAAATCTACGGGGGTTGAATAGACCACAGCCTTTTTTCCATAGATACCAACTAACAATAATCCAAAAAATTGGTCCAGAAACAGTGCCAACAAAAGGAATAAGACTAATGAGATCAGCTATGATTGCTGCTATAACAAGAAATATTCCCGCCGTAATACTTATTCTGTAATTTATCATTGTTTATTGCCCCGCCGCTTCTAGTTCCTTTTTTGCTTGAGCGATCTGCATGACTTGGGCTGGATTTGTAGTAATAATCTGATCTTCTGTATATGATCCAACGATCTTGATTGCAACATGTTTGAGTCCCACGAAGAACATCCCCTCTCCTACGTCTGATTCTAGTAATAGATATTTTTCCTCATCAGTAAGATTGAATGTTTGTTGGATATGATCGATGACGGTCGGTGACTGTTTGAGTAGTATCTGGATGGAAGAGTTGGTCAATATTGGTAATCCATAAGGGGATTTTAGGAAGTCATCGACATCTTGGGTTATGGTTGCAAGTCCAAGGAAATACTTACGACCTCTGTTAGCAAGACCGAAAAGGAATGAGGCGGTGTCTTCGGATTTCATCATCCACCAAGCCTCATCTATGACTAAGAGGCGTTTCTTGAGATTTTTGCGTATGGCATTCCATATATAGTGTGTGACTATGTACATTGCCACTGGCTTGAGTTCATCTTCCATGTCGCGCAAAGAAAAGACGACAAATCGCTTGTTTATGTCGACATTTGAAGGACGATTGATGAAACCTGCCCATGTTCCTTTGGTATATTTGGTAAGTCTCTGTACTAGAGAATCAGCTCCTTCCATACCAGCCAAGACCAATTCAAAATCTGATAGTAGTGGTGGTTCGATATTCCGGAAGTCTGATTCAGGGGTGATATCTTTGAGAGCGTAAGTCTCGGTTATTGCCCTATCGATGATAGCGTCTTCCTCTTGAGATAGACCTCCGAGCATGATTCGAAACAATCCGACAAGGTTGATAATGTTAGATCGCAAGACATCACTTGCCGACTCGTCTTCTCTAGGTACTGGCAAATCAAAAGGATTGATATGGTGCTCTGAATTGAGTGAAATATTGAAATATTTTCCGCCGGTAGCCTGTGCCATGTACTCGTATTCTTTTTCTGGGTCGATGACTATGACATCAGCGTCAAACATCAATGTTCGAAGTATTTCTAGCTTTGTGCAGTAGGATTTTCCAGAGCCTGCTACTGCAAAAGTTACAGAGTTGTAGTTTTCGAGAGAAAACCTATCGAATAGAACCAAAGATGAATTGTGTCTATTTATACCGTATAGAATGCCTTTGTCAGAGGTCAGATCAAAAGAAATAAATGGGAAAAGAGAAGAAAGTGGTGAAGAATTCAACTTCGAATGGACTGCCAATAGGTCATCGCCAATAGGTAGGACACTTTTGAATCCTTGTTCTTGTTGGAATAGTGCCGGTTTGACATAGACTAGTTTTGATTCGAGGATAGACTTGATCTCTGATTCTAGTTTGTCTAGTTCGTTTTCGTTGTCTGCAAAGATGGTGATGTATACTCCAACATCAAATAGGTGCTCCTGTGCCTGCATGAGTTGATCGCGTAGAGATTCGAGGTCTTGATAGGCGGTGTCGAGTGAAGGTTCTCGCACAAGACCCTTCTCCTCCCTTCTAGCTATTTGACTTTGAACCTCTGCTACTTTCTTCTGGAAATGACGGAGGATCTTGGCGGTATCGACGGGATGGATGAATATGGAAACATTGAAGACTTTGTCTAGGTTGATGATAGGTGCAAACCAACCTTCATCGACGAAGCGTGGATAAGATATGACAAATAACGTTCTACCGACTTTCTCACCCAGATTGAGGTCTTTTGGGCTGACTTTGAGAGCAGATGGTGCTATGACATCACGTAGTTCCAATACGCCAGCCTGATATATTTCTTCTGGCAATACCGATATGATCGGCTCTTCTTTTTTACCAAATATTTTTGAAAATAATGACATGCTATGTTATTTGAATAGGTTTCTCAGTCTCTCCAGGGTTGAATAGTTTGTAATACAATTCTACCACCTCTTCGGTACCAAGTTCGGCTGTGCGTATTCCACATCGGACCAAACCTTGCTCAACTACAGAAACTCTCTGATCTAGCTGACTTCGATATTCTCGGAATTGACTATCTGCGGTTTCTTTTTCACTTTTTCCTTTATTCTTGCCTGGTAATATACGAGTAAGAGGATTGTTGGATAGGCTAGCTGGTATTGGATCATATGGAACTACAACGAAGAAACTTTTTGACATGATATTGGTATTTTCCACAAAAGTTTTGACGAATTCGATATATTCTCTCACTTGTATCTTCATCAATTCCCCTACCTGCTCTTTGTATCTATCTTCCAACAAGGCTATATATGGTCTGATGTCGAGTTTTTTTGATTGAATGAAAATTTGAATAGAAAAATCAAGTGAATTTAGGAAATTTTGGAACTGCATCAGGATCGAAGCTTGCTCGTCTTGAGATTTGAGGGCGAAGTTGAGTGAAGAAGCCAAAACTACACTTCTCATACCGCCATTTTTGAGAATTATAACCCCGTCTCGTATTTCCTGGATTGGGACGAACTCTTGAGTTGTTTTGGATGCTGTGGCCATTTATTTTTGATTTTGATTTGTATACAAGCTTTCTTTGATGTCCAAAGACCAAGTCAGATCTTTGAGTTTGCTATCAGAGATCTTTGGCACCATGATGGAAGCGAAACTTTTTGCTTCTTGAGTGATCTCTTTTGGTTTTTGTGGCTTGTCTTCTTTTTTCCAGATGTAGAGTTTATTTCCAAAATAATAGTGAAATGCAGATTCGACAACCTCTACGAAAGGCTTGTTATTTATTTTGTAAAATGCAAATGCTGAAGAAACGATCATGATTATTGCAATAGGTATGAATGCTAGAAAGATACTGTCGAGAAAAACATAAACAATAAAAGATAACCCTCCTCCACCTACCATATATATGAACTGCTTCAGGGTCAGTGGTCCAAATATTTTGTCTTCTACTTCTATGAATTGAGGAACTTGAAATCGCATTTGATTGTATTATAACCCAAAGTCATGGTTCGTGTCTTGTGAACTTCCTTTTTCGTCAATGTTTCTATTGTATTGGTTCTCGATAAGGATCAAAACCTTTTGGTTTGTTTATTGGTGGTGGTGTAATTGTGGTTTTGGGTGCAGTCGGAGTAGTTGTCGATTGTTCTTTTATCGACGGTTCTTCTGTGTTGAGTTTGGTAATTTTTGGACTAGGATTTTGTTCTATTGGCTTTGCCCATGTGGTTGTCGGATTGTATTCAGAGACTTTTGATCTTATATCACTTCTTATCTCTTCCATTGATGGATTTTTCTTGATTGGAATAATTGTTTCGGTTTCTTTTTTTGTTTCTAATATTGGCTTAATCTCTACTTTTGGTTCAGATGGTATGTTTGCTGGTATGGATTCTTTGACTATTGGTTGGGGTATGACGACTGGTTTGGTTGCCACAATAGGTTCTGTAGGTAAGTTCTCTGGTACTGTCTCAATCTTTTTTTCAATTTTTGGTTCGCTGGCTGGTATTGGCTTTGGGTGGGCGATCATCTCGTCAATGAGAGCCGTATTTTCTTTTTCTATCTTGGCTTGATCAGCACTCTCTTTTGGTGTAATTGCTTTTTCGCTTACAACATTTTCTTGAATTTTGGGCTGATAAATCTGAGATGAAGCTGACATTTTGATAGCTTTATTCTTCATGCCCTTTTCATAATGGATTTGGGATGCGGTTTTGGAAAAGATATTTTTGTCTGGAGAAGGTTCCATATCTTTGGGTGATTCTGTGACTTTTTTTACCTCCTCAATCTCTTTTGGAGTCTCTTCGTTTTTTGAAATGCTAAGCCTTTCCTCGATATTGCCAAAATTATAAAAATTCTTTGGATCGAATGCTTGCATTTTTGAGGCGGTGCCAACCTGATTTGTTATAGATTCTTGAGTTGGTGTTACAGGGCTTTGTGTTGCAAGATTTGATACTGCGGGATTTTGCGTTGCGGGTTCTATGGTTGCAACTTTTTGTTCTAGACTTGGAGCCTGAAGGGGTTTCTCTTGCATAGGCTCCATCTGTTGCTCTATTGGTTTCTCTGGAGATGGCTCGTTCGTGGTCCGTTGCTCTATCTGTTGCACTGGTGGTTGTACCGCAGATTGCAATGGAACCTGTGGTGGATTTTGATAGCTATTTTGTTTTGGTGTGAGCATTGCCATATCAGCCATTTTTGCATTTTGGCTTGCCATTTGTTGCTCTGTGACGAAACCAGACTTTTTCGGTGGGCTCTTTAGTGAGATATTGTTATCTAGATTTGACTCAGTTTCAATCTTGAAATTCCCTGCTTGCTCGAGGTCTGCGTGTGGGGATGTGGCTTGTGAATACGGATTTGAGTTGATCGAGTTTGCAAATTGATTTTCTGGCACTGGAATTTTGGCTTCACTATAATTCTGAAGTTTTGCTTTCTCTTCGAACTGTCTCATTGCATTTCTTATATCGACAAAAACGACATTGTTTATTTCGTCAGTAATGGTTCTGGCTTGTTTTTCGCTCACGTTCAATTCTCTTGCGAGTGTTGATGTATATCGATCACTAGGTAAAAGTCCCAACATGACATAACTTGTAATGTCGTAAAGTACTTCCATCTGATCCAATAACAGGCCATTCTTTTCTGCGATTTCCATAATCTGCTCCGATATATGAGGTGATGTAAGAGCAAATTGCACTTCTTCTGGAAGTTTTTTGAATTGTTCTTCAATTGTTGAGTATTCGAATGTCATATTATCTGATTAGTTTTGTTTCATCAATTAAATCTTGAAGATCATCAACTCCCATGAGATTTACATCGTTATTGTGAGTACCTGGGCCACTATACCTGGTTGCGTTTTTTATTTTGTTCTCAAGATCAGTTTTAGCGTTTTGGTTTACAGGACTTATTGGTAGTCCAGCTGCTTGTTGTCTTCGAATATCTACTTCAACTTGCTTGAGATCTTTTTTCAATTCAGTAACAGCCTCTTTCTTTTTATCAAGCTGTTTTTGCCATATTTCAATATTAATTTTTGCTGCAGCAATCTTGTCTTTTCTTGCAACTTTTGAGAATAGTGTTTCAACGCTACCAGTATTAATTCTTGACGCAAAATTTGCTTGGCGTTCTTTTTGTTTATTCGCAACGTCTATTCCTAGCTGGTTTTTGAGTTGTTTAGCGTGGTCTGCATATCTTTTTGCGGCTGCGGTATTACCCATTGTTCGAGCCCTTGCTTCTTGTCTTAATGCCTCGTCAATTTTATTTTGAGCAGACCTCTTCATTTCCAACACGGCTCGTTCATCATATCCCAAAGAATTTGCAAATTCTGTTCTAGCTTTTACTTGAGCGTCAAGCTTTTTGTCATATCCAGATGAGGCGCCTTTTACACCTTTAAGGGCTAGCTCTCCTAAGTATGATTTACCAGCAATATTTTTGAAACTTTCGCTTTGTGCAAGCTTACTTGAAACTCTTCCTCCTGTATTGTTCCAGATCGTTGATGGTGCCTTGTTGCCAATATTTTGCCAAACCTTCCTAGCATCCCATTTATCTATACTCTTCTTTAACCAGCCAGTAGCCCACCCTCCCATACTTAGACCGATCACTAATGGCAAGTTCAAGATAATAATAATGATTGCAAAGTTTATGGAAAGCAAAACATACGGCATGATCCAGTTTTCCGCTGTCGATACGGCACTAGTATTGAGTCTTCCTGCTCCGAGCATGTTGCTACCATTCACAATAGTGAGTGCTACGTACATGAGGAGTAGATATGCAGGCATGAAGATCAGTTGACTATAGAGTTGTCCTTGGAAGAAGCTCAATTCTTTGTTCACTTGAGGTATTATCCAGCCTACGAACCATAGTGATGAGAATGCTAATAGAAATAGTAATATGACCAACCGAGCGATGAAGGCAAGTGCCGCAAGAACAAAACTTGCCGCGGTTGTAAGCATCATCACAACTCCAGCTACACCAATAAGTGCTGTTTTGATAGGGTCAGCTACGTTTGTTCCTAGACGATTGCCGTTTGTGTCATATATTTGCTGGATCTTCAAACTATTCATGAAGATGTTGGAAATATTGCTTTTTCCTGCAGAACCGACTACATCAGAAAGGTTTGTTTTTGGATTTATCTTAACCATGACGTGATTTGGAATCATGGCATTGTAAATTGCCTGTGATATGACGTTTGAAAAATCTATTCCAACACTGACGATGAAGAAGCTAAAATTTATCAAGATTCCTGCAATGATGATATTTTTTATTATTGACCCATAGCTAGGTCCTTTGCCAAATCCGGTCATCATCTGGATAGCGGCGTATAACAAATAGAAGATGAAGAATAGCCCCGTTATATCTCGAAGTATTCTCCAAACAGCATATATAGCCGGAGTAGATTCTACGAATGCTTTGATATTTAGTGTAAGTCCTATGGATATATCTAGTATATAGGCAGCGATACCGAGAATGAAACCTGCAATAGCTATTGCCAAATTTATAATTACTGCAAGAGCGGAGTTGATCAGGTCTACTAAGCTAGTGAATCCAAATATTTTAGCCAAGACATTAGTTCCAAGACTCTGAGTTGCAGTTAAAGTTGTTACGGCGGATCCGACCGGAGCACCTTCTTCAGCATGAACAGTATTATGTGGCATTACAAATACAATACTACTGAGTATGATTGAGAATATTATTGTATTTATAATTATCTTTTTCATTTTATGTTGTTCTATATTCTAGGACAGATCAACTGATATTTTACTAGCTCTGCATTGAGTCTTTGTGACAAAACTTGTGTCTCAAGAAGCGCGATATCTGCAGCTTCGACTTTTGGTGCAAAACTAGCCCCACCACTTCGTAAATAGTCAGTAAACTTACCCGCCTGGACTTGGATTTCTTTCGGGTCTCTATCGACGGCAGCAACCATTGCTTCTAGGTTACGCATTTCTGCTTGACCTGCATCATATTTTGTCTTGAGTTTTGTAAGAGAACCTTCTATGTCGTAAGCTAGCAAGTTGTCAATTTCGGTTATACCTCTATCTGCAATATTGTTTGAAGTTCGACCTTGTAAGCAAGTGCGAATTGCTTGGAATCTGGTCTTTGTTGCAGTCATGAGGTCTATACCCTGCTTATATTGATTGTTACGTTTTGGAATTTGTTCTATAGCTGTATTGACTGCAGATTTGAATTTTCCTATTGAACTTTGCAATGCTTCTGTTGAATCTATATCTTCAATTACTTGCTGTGTATATGATGGTCCACCGCCACTTGATCCTGTGCTCAAAGAGCCTAGACCCTTTTTCATCATCGTAGAAATCATCTGTGTCATAAGTGCATTGACGACAGCGTTGATATCATTTGCCAATTCGAGTTCGACTGTTGGTACGTTGAGGCTTGTTTGGAGCGTACCTGCTATTGCTGATCCGGGTGTTTGGGTTTCACAGGTCTGATATGTCTGAGTACCGTCTTTATTAATTTTTGTTCTTACTGAAGGACTTTTACCATAACCAGAGATTTCATCTGCCTCTGCGACTTCTGCTGGTTCTTCGGGGTTGAAAGTTGAACCTGGGATATCTTTGCAACTCTGCCATGACATGAAACCTTGTCCAAGCTGAAGATCGGCTCTTATGACATTTTGTCTTGCATTGATCCTGGCACTGAGCTCGCCTTCGGCAGATAGAAATGCTCCATAAGGATTGTTTTGTGGCTCTGTCGTAAGAGCGATGAAAGCTGGCCAACCACCTTGGTTGAAATCACCTTTCAAGAATCCATTCATGGAACTATTCGAAGATTGGACAACTTTGCCGTTTACGATGATATCTGGGCCATTCTTTTGGGCTTCTATTATCCTGCCTACGGTACATTTGTATCTTTGTGTCGAGAGTGATGTCTGTGAGAGAGCAAGCGAGAGTCTGATGTCGATAGCAAAAGGTGAACACAGAGCAGATAGTGGACCGTTTGTCGCCAAGAAAGCACCAGTGACTTGATCGGCTGCATCGAGGAAAAATGCTCCAGGATTGTTGAGGAATGATGGGCTCCCTTCGAAACCTGTATTGATCCAGTTTACAACACTTATTGTGAGCTGGTGGAGGATCTGTTTTGCGAGCAGGGTCGCTGCTTTATCAAGGACGAAATCCTTGAGATTTGTCATGGTGTGGTTCAGGAAATTTTCGATACCGGTCGGACTTCCGTCACCGACGACGACGACAGTATCGCCAGCGCCGAAAACAGCAAAAGTCTTGTTTGGTAATGAGATTGTAAACAACACAGCCACAACAAAAATCGTTATGAAATGATATTTTATTTTAATGTTTTGAAAATATTTCATATTATCTGCTTTGTGATGATGAACTAGATGGAGATACTACAAAAGTTATACCTGCCAATGCAAAAGCGTTTTTCAGTTTTCCTACGGCAACGGCAATTGTCTCAAGACTTTTGACTTCCAAACTTACTGCAGCCAAAGCTGTCAAAGGATCTTTGTCGGCATTGAGTAGAGACTCTGCATTGAATATTTGCATTGAGATACCATTTATGAGATCGAGGTGAGGTAATGCAAGAGTGTCTGGAACGACCGTTGCCAAGAGTCTGGTCTTGGCAGTTTTGTAACCAGCTATTATAGGGTCGATTTTTTTGAGCTCATTCATGTCCCCGCTTTCGAGAGCAGTTGTGACTATCTCCACTTCGTTGACCTCTGGCATCCAATCTCCCAAGATTGCCATCAAACCTTCTGCATATTTTCTGGTTGTCTCAATGTCGGATTTGTATGTGGTTTTTATATCTTTTAGAGAATAAGTTGTTGGGTTCTTGATACCGGTCAGAGTTTCGCTTATGAGTTGGTTCGAAATAGTGTCTACTGCGTTTGCATTATTCGAAAGTCCTGATCGTCTAAGTTCTGCATACTTGGTAAAAAAACTTCTACCAAATAAATCTGTCGGAGTTAGCTTTTCTGTTGGAGCTGTTGATTTGGTCTCTTTTGCCCCTTTGACGCTTATGTTTGTATCTTTTTCAAAAAATGTTTTTTTCCATTCTGATTCACCTGATACGTCAGGTATATCGATCGCCGTTATGGCGGTCTTTTCTGAAGCGTTTTTGAATGAAACTTGTTTTTTTGTCGATGGCCAGCCATTGACTAGAACCGAAGTGCCAAAAACAAGTATAAGACAGATAATGAAAATAAATGCAGTTTGTTTGCGTGGGTAGTTTCTTGCCATGCTAAATGAAATTATAGCAAATAACTACGTGTTTTTATTAATATTTCTGTGGACAGCAAATTTTATTTATTGATTTCTTTTGCTATCAAAATCCACTTGTCACAATTGATGTCCTCTGCCCTGATTTTTTCATCTAGCTTGAGTTTTGACCAGATATTTTTGAGTTTATCTTCATCGGTAACAACTTCTAGATTTCTTATAAGAAATTTTCTTTTGTGAGCAAAACCAGCTCTTATAATTTCAAAGAATCTTGAAATTTCAAGAGAGCTTTCTACAAAATTACTGTTATTGATATTTTCAATCGCCAAAATGGCCGAATCGACGGTTGGTGGTGGCAAAAAGGCTCCTTTTGGTACTTTGGCTATAATTTTTGGAGTTCCGAAAGCTTTGACCGAGATCGAAAGTATGCTTTCTTTGCCATCCTTGGCCAAAATTCGATCCGCCACCTCCTTTTGGACAAGTAAAACCATCTTTTGGGGCTTATTTTCGCTTTCTAGAAATTTTTCTAAAATCGCACCTGTTATGTAATATGGGATATTTGCTATGATTTTGTAAGTTTTCTGTGGTACGAAATTAGCATTTTCCTCCAAAATATCGCCATTTATTATCTTTAGGCGATTATCGACGACTTCTTTGTTGAATTTTTCATTCAAAAGGTCCATTGCTCGGCTATCTTTCTCGATTGCTATGACATTTGCACCAGCATCAAGCAGTGCTTTGGTCAAAACTCCCGTTCCAGGGCCAATTTCCAAGACATTTTCACCACTTTTTATCTCCCCCGCATCGATAATCTGGCTCAAAACATGGGGTGAATTGAGAAAATGTTGACCCAAAGACTTTTTTGCCAGTAATTTCATCTCTCTATCTTATCGTAAATCTAGCTTTTGTGAATATTTAAGATTGAAATGTAGAAGTTTTTTGAATGTTACGCCATGGCCACAAAGAACATGTGTATTCTGAGAGGCTCCGCAGAAATTTTCAGCAGAAAATTTCGAGGATTAAGCCCAAATTCTGCAGAATTTGGGCGGCCTCGAAGAATATACATGTTCGGAGTGGCCATGATGACGATTATCATTTCACTCTCAAAAATCAATAAATAACGCTTTTGCACCACTTGGCTTGTCTGGAACTGCTTCTTCGATTAGGTTTTTCTCTATGTCCTCGATAAATTCTGATGGAGTATTGACCTTTTGTGCTCCATAGACACTACGGATGATGGTGTAACTCAAGAAGACTTTCTTTTTTGCTCTGGTTAAGGCCACATAGAATAGACGCCTTTCCTCCTCTTCTTCATTGTTATCTATCTTCTCTTTCCCCATGTGTTTGAATGGAAATAGATCTTGCTCCATGCCAGCAATGAAAACATATTCAAATTCGAGACCCTTCGAGGCGTGAACGGTCATCAGTTTCACAGCTTCTTCATTTTTTGTAAGATCATCTTGATCACTTGCTAGAGCGGAGTTGGTGAGGAATGATTCTACACCTTCGGTCGACGGTAAGTGATCATATTGAGTTGCGACATTGACTAGCTCGCGGACATTGAGCAGTCTCTCTTCCCCTTCGGATGTACCATCACGAAGTGATTTTTCGATGCCCGTTTCTTGAATAACAAATTTTACCAATTCAGAAGTTTTCTTTTCTTTTGCTTCTCTGGCTATGTCATCGAGCAAATGCCAAAAATTATTGACTTTAATTTTCATTGCATCGGGTAAACTAGTTTCACTTTGCGACATGATTTTTGCAATCGTGGCTTTGCCTATGCCACGGACCGGTACGTTGATTATCCTGCCTATGTCGCTCCAACTTTCTCTATTGAGAGAAGCTTTGATATATGACAAAACATCTTTTATCTCTTTTCTCTCGAAGAATCTGGTGCCGACCATCTGGTACGGGATATTTTTCTTTATGAATGCTTCTTCTATTACTCGAGATTGAAAGTTTGTCCGGTATAAAACGGCTATTTCTCTAGGGTTTGTACCATTTTCGACCAGATTACGAGCTGATTCGGCTATATGTCTTGCTTCGTCGACTTCGGTATAATTTACCGAAAGATTTATCTTGTCACCGTGATCATTTCCGGTAAAAAGTGTTTTCTTTTTTCTCATTCTGTTCTTTTCTATGACATTGTTGGCGGCGGTTAATATAGTTTTTGTTGAGCGGTAATTCTCTTCGAGAGTAATGACAGTTGCTTCGGGATAATCTTTTTCAAAATTCAGAATATTCTCGATAGTTGCCCCTCTCCAGCTATATATATTTTGATCAGCATCACCGACAACACACAAGTTGTGATGAAAATCAGTCAGTAGTCTGACGATCTTGTATTGAACACGGTTTGTGTCTTGATACTCATCTACGTGAATATATTTCCAGATTTCGCTATAACGTTTTCTCAACTCCGAATGTTTCTCCAATAAGTTTGCGGTTTTGAGAAGCAAATCATCAAAGTCGAGAGCTTTTTCACTGGCAACTTTTGCATCATATTTTTCCCAGACTTGTGAAACGATCTCCTCCATGTAACTTTTTGCATGATCTCTATAATGGATATAGTTGACCCCATCACCTTTGGCTCGTGAAATCATATTGAGTATTGTATTTGGGTCAAATTGTTTTGGGTCTAAAGAACATTGTTCGAGCGCGTCCTTGACTGCCTTCTTGGAATCACTTCTATCGAATATAGTGAAATTGCGCGTAAGATTGAGCAGGTTGGCATTTTCACGAATGATATGTACTCCAAGTGAGTGAAACGTGCTTATAAAAGGTCTTTCTGCCAAGGAAATAGGGATATTTATATCCCTGTCCTCATTCATTAGGTGGTGTACTCGTTCTCGCATCTCTGTCGCTGCTTTGTTTGTGAAGGTGATGGCAAGGATGTTGTGAGGTGCAATACCACTCTTGATAATATTTAGAATCCTTTGGGTGATCACGCGAGTCTTGCCAGTACCGGCTCCCGCCACGATCAAAACTGGTCCTTCGGTGGTCTCGACTGCATTTTTTTGGGCAAGATTTAGGTTGTGCATTGAACTAGTTTATCACAAAGGTAGAGGACTGGCTCGAAAACTATTTTAATAAAAAATAATCCAACATATTTTGACAAAGTATCAATAAAGATATCTGTGTATATCTGCTGTTGACAATGATTTAAGTCCTGATAACCTGTATAGGTCACTACAGAGGTGATCTTGTAAGAATGGCTCAATATAGCCATATAATTAAAGATTAAACTGATAAATCTTCGATAGAAACATAACTTTTGCTATTGATATACTGACATTACTGTTATGAAATATATTAGAAATATCCGTATTCATTTCTCGAACAATTTTGCCAATTTTGCAAAGCGAGCCATTCTCGTTTTTGCCTTTTTATTACTAGCGATGTTTAGTACAAAGACCGCCAATGCCGGTCTTTCTTCTTTGTTTGGAATCTTGGTTGCTGGCGAAGAAGTAAGTGCAAAGAGTACTACAAACAATCATAGTTCCCAAACCATGGCACTCCCCGTTGTTGCTGTGAATATTGATCCGAATCCAGACAAAACATACGAAATAATCCCAGTTGTTGATGGCAAAACTTTGGCATCTGATATTGCAAGCGCAAATCAGACTTTCAATGAGTCTTCTTCGAAGATAAGTATTTACGTAGTAAGAGAGGGTGATACTATCAGTAGTGTGGCAAAAATGTTCAATGTTTCTATCAATACAATATTGTGGGCCAATAATCTCAGCAGTAAATCAGCACTCAAAGTAGGTCAAAATCTGACAATCTTGCCAGTAAGTGGCATAAAATACGTCGTACAAAAGAACGATACTATCTCAACTATTGCATCAAAATACAAAGCGGATGTAGATGAAATATACAGTTTTAACGATTTGGATAGGAATAGTCGGTTAGTTGTGGGTCAAACTATTGTAATACCTGATGCAGAAATGGGTCAGTCCAATACTTCAACAGTAGTTGTTCGTGCTCTAAACGGAATGATTGTTCCAAATGATCCTCTCTTGGTCAATGTTCGCAAATTACCTGCTTTCGATGGTTACTATACATGTCCTGTAAAAGGTGTTCTCACTCAGGGTTTGCATGGTAGAAACTCTGTCGATCTCGCCGCTCCTATAGGCACTCCTATATATGCATCGGCTTCTGGGGTTGTAACAATAAGCAAATCAAATAATACTTGGAATGGTGGTTATGGAAATTTTGTAGTTCTTTCTCATAGTAATGGTACTCAAACATTGTATGGACATATGAAGAAAACTGTAGTCGATCAAAATGAGCAAGTAGACAAAGGTGAAATCATAGGATATGTCGGTATTTCTGGTATGACAACTGGACCACATGTACACTTCGAAGTGCGTGGAGCCAAAAATCCTTTTGCTGATAATATCTGCAACTAATAGACCAATTGTTTGGACTTGTAATATCTAGCCGATTATTTTTGTTCTATATTGGATGGCTTCCAATATATCCTCTTCTATAACATCTTCTCGAGAGTTTAGATCAGCAATAGTTCGGCCGACTTTGAGGATTCGATGGAACGCTCTTCCTGATAATGAAAGTTTCTTGCTTACGTCTATAGCGAGTGCTCTCGCCGAGTCAGTGAGTCCAATGATCATATCTATGTCGTTACTGTCTATCTCAGAATTGTAGTTTTTATTGATTTTGAATTTTTGAAATCGCTTTTTTTCTATGTTTCTAGCAGATAAAACACGGTTTCTAATAGATGTTGAGGATTCCTCTTTGCTGATTTTGTTGCCGAGTTCATGGTAGTCTATCTTGTCTACGCTGAGCCATATGTCTATACGGTCAGATATAGGTCCAGAAATTCTCTTTTTGTATTTTTCTATTTCATTCTGAGTACATTTGCATGAACTTGATGGATTTTTCCCACATAGGCATGGATTCATCGATGCTATAAATAT